>JAOUMU010000185.1 GCA_029881335.1 Nitrospinota bacterium
CAGCTTGCCGGTCGATTAGCCTGAGCCGAACGGTCTACCACTACAAACCTGATGCCAGCCGCGACGAGGCGGTCATCAATGCTTTGCAAGAGCTGGCTGATCGGTATCCCCGCTACGGGTTTGGCAACCTGCCGCCAGCTGAATATTTGGCGGTGATAAATCACCCGGATACTTCAATTTAGCGTGGCACTAAAAAAGGGAGGTTTACAACACAAGGTTGAAGGTCCTTATTCTCCTTCTACAACAACGGGCGGCAGGCGCCGCTGTCAAGCAGATTCCTTATACCGCCACCAATTCAAGCGAATTCACAATAGCCGCGTTATCTGTTCTGAAAGCCATTTCCCGGGACATCCGGATGTTATAAAATGGTAGCCGGAAGGCTCATTCACAACCTTCATATGAAACAAACAATATATTTCTGGAGGGAATATGGATCCATCGCTGTCATCGATTCTGCTTTTGGCGCATCTGCTGGGATTGACAATGGCTGTGGGCGCTGGCGCCGTAAAGGTGATGTTGCTGATCAAATGTTACAACGACCATTCGCTTATCCAGGCGTATTTCAAGCTTGCAAAGAGCATAACCCAGATGCTGATAGCGGGTTTCATCCTGTTGACCGTAACGGGTATCATCTGGATATTTACAGGTTACCCTTTCACTTTCGCCCTTGGCGTGAAATCAGCGCTTGTTGCTCTGGTCTGGATTTTGGGGCCATATATAGACAACGTCGCGGAACCGGCTTTGGTGAAGCTGGCTCCGGCGAGTGGTGAGCAGGGATCGGCGGAATTTGTTCAGATGCAGAAAAAGCACTTTGCGCTGGAAATTGTGGCGGAGGGATTGTTTATAGCCATTATCGTGATGTGGGTGCTTTTCAGGTGAGCGCCACGTTCAGCCCTCCCGCGAGAGTGGTTGAGCCGCATGAAGTAAGCGCATTTTCAGAGCCTGCCTGTGTTCAACCATCGGTAGGCGCTCCAGGTTTCCTGCCGGTGGTTGATTGTCTCCCTCTCTCCCACGGCGTTGAGGAGTCCGGCTCCTCTTATCCCTCCCCTTCCAACTTCTCTTCGGCCTTTTCTTCCCGCTCCTTGATGCCGCTTAGAGTGTCGCCATCCTTCCACAAAAAGAAAAACCCGGGCGCCGTCTGGGCGCAGAACACCACCAGGTGCATCACCACCGCCACGGAGAGCGCAGTTTCCTTATCCACGCCATAGAACATCAGCCCCGCCATGGTGGCGGCGTGGTATGCCCCCACGAACCCAGGACCCGACGGCACCATCAGACCGAATATCTGGGTCACCAACACCACAAACCCCGATTCCCAGGGCAGCTCAAGCCCCATGGACCTGAATATGAGCAGGTTGAACGGCGCCGCCAGCGCCCACGTCGGCAAGCTCCACGCCGCTATCCTGGCGATCCGCCCCCCGTGGTCTATGCTGTCCAGTCCAAGCCGGATCGACTCTAGCATATCCCGGACCTTTTTCCCCCAGTTCCCCGGAAGGATCCCGGTGGTTACATCGATAAGCCACACCACCGGCTTAACTTGCTTGTGGAACAGGAATATGATGAAAAACACCGTAATGAACAGCGCGGAGGCGGATAACCCGGCGATCTTGATTCCATCGAAAATCTCCGTAGCCGCCGCCGTCGTGGGGGTGACCAGCGCCAAGGTGAGTGCCATCACCACCACCACGGACAATCCGTCAAACACCCGCTCTATCACCACCGTCCCGAAGGCGGACCCGATCGGTATCTTTTCCTTTTCGGAGAGCACCAGCGCGCGCACCACCTCTCCCATCCTGGCCGGCAGCACCATGTTGGCCATGAATCCAATGGCCATGGCGGAGAGGGTGGAGAGGAACGATATCATCTTCACCGGCTCAATAAATATCCTCCACCGGATGGAGCGGACGCAGATGATTAGAAAGTTCAAAACCACCGCGGGGATGATCCAGATAAACTCCACCATCTTCATCGATTCCCAGACCTTGCCAAAATCCATCTTCCAGATGGCAAGGGCCACGAACAGAAGGCTGATCACCCATCCGGCCCATATGGTATATCGTTTCGTATTACTTTTCATTTATTGCGCCTGCGGTAAAGTTGTCCATAAATCCATCCTGGCCCCGGGCTTTTGACAGCATATCCCTGGCTCTTTTCGTGTCGGCGCTTATCTGCTCCCGCAACTTCTCCACAGACTCGAACTTCTCCTCGTCGCGGAGCCTGCGGAGAAAAAATATCTCCATCTCCGCGCCATACATATCCCCTTTGGCGTCCAGCAGGTGGGTCTCCACCACCAGGTCGTCCCGGTCGAACGTGGGGTTCAGCCCCACGTTCACCACTCCGTCCAGCGGCTCCCCCCCCGCCACCCGGGCGAAGACTGCATACACACCCACCGCCGGGATCACTTCGGAAGGTGTTTTCAGGTTAGCTGTGGGGAATCCCACCACGGATCCGCCCCTGTGATGCCCGGCCACCACTTTTCCCTCCACGGAGTAGTAGCGGTCCAGCAGTCGGGCGGATTTTTCCACATCCCCCGACTCAAGGAGCCGACGTATCAGCGAGGAGGAGACCCGCTCACCATCCACGGTCACAGGCTCTATCACTTCCACCCGGAAGCCCAGCTCCTGCCCCATTTTCTTCAGGTAATCGATGGAGCCTGCGCGCCCCTGGCCAAAGGAGTAATTGAATCCCACCACCACCGTGTCCATATCCAGGCCGGTGGACAGCTTCACGGCGAAATCTCGCGGGTGCATGGCGGCAAAGGCGCGGGTGAAATCGGCGCAGACGGTCATGCTTATCCCGCAAGCGGCCAGCAGCTCCATCTTCTTTTTGAATGTGCACAGCAGGCTGGGCTCCGCCCCGGGGGAGAGGAGCTTTAAAGGGTGAGGATCGAAGGTGTACACCACCGGGGTTCCACCGATTTCCGACGCCCTTTCCACCGCCCTGCGGAATATGGCCTGATGCCCCAGGTGGGCTCCGTCGAAATTGCCCAGCGTCACCACCGGCTTCGCCGGCTTCGCTTTCAGGTTGCGCAGGCCTCG
>JAOUMU010000099.1 GCA_029881335.1 Nitrospinota bacterium
TCGCGCATATCCTTGAAATCAGTGCGGTTAATCGTTTCCATGGACACATCGAAACTCAGAATCCCGCCACTGGATTCCACTACCGTCAGGCAGACCCCGTCCACCGCCACACTCTCTCCCAGAACCGGGGCCTCTACCACGGAGCCTACTTCCACCGATAGACGAAAATCCTTTCCCCGGCGCAGGACCTTTTTCACGATCCCGGTACCGGCCACTATTCCTGTAAACATCGCTTATCTCCTCGGCGCCATTTTCCCATCCACCATGATATCCGGTCCTACCATGGATACTTCCATTTCCTCCATCCGGTATGCCTCGGCGACCCGCGCCACTCCCCCCAAACCCATCACGCACCTAGGTCCGCCGACGATCTTCGGAGCGATGAAAAACTTCACTCTGTCCACCAGCTCCAGCCGAGCCAGCTCCCAGGCCAGAGCTCCGCCGCTTTCCACCATCAGGCTCATCACGTCCATCCGGCCAAGCTGGGCCATCACTTGCGGCAGGTCCACCTTTTTTCCCTTGCCAGCGGCCATCACTCGGACACCCAGCTTTTCCAGGGCGGCGGCCTTTGGACCAGCGGCGAGGGCTTTGGTGGTGAAGACTAGCGTGGGGATGGCTCCCGCCCCTTGCGCCAGGTTTCCTTTCAATGGCAGACGCAACGCCCCGTCCACCACCACCCGTAATGGATTGCGCCTGGCCCTGCCCGCCCTGGTGGTCAGTTGCGGATCGTCCAAAATCGCCGTATCCGCTCCCACCATCACCGCGTCCGATCTGCATCTCATCTCATGAACCAGTTTCCTGGATTGTTCCGAGCTTATCCAGCGTGAGTCTCCAGAGCGCGAGGCTATCTTTCCGTCCAGGGTCATGGCGGTTTTCAGGGTGACAAAAGGGAGCCCCGTGGAGGAATGCTTGAAAAAATCCTCGCAAAGTTCTTTGCATTGAGCTCCGAGAAGATCCTGGCGAACCGTTATGCCAGCCCGCCTCATTTCCTCCATCCCACGGCGGCCCTGCTTTGGGGATTTGTCCCTTGCGCCAATCACCACTTCTTTAATGCCCGCTTCCACCAGCGCGCGCGCGCAAGGCCCTGTCTGGCCATAATGGTTGCACGGCTCCAGCGTCACATAAGCGGTCGCGCCGCAAGCCTTGGCGCCTGCAGCTTTTAGCGCGAATATCTCCGCGTGGGCCCCCCCCCTCTTTTTGTGCCATCCTTCCCCCACCACCTGGCCGTTTTTCACTATAACGGCGCCCACCGCCGGGTTTGGAGAAGTTCTCCCTTTTCCTTTTAGCGCCAACAGGATGGCCCGTTCCATCCATCTGTCAGCCCCATCCTTTTCTTTTGGTTTACTCACCAGGCGGGTACGCGAGTATTATTGTCCAGCCTTGTGTGTTCCATATTCGGGACTGACGATGTCGCCATCAGGATTGTCTATATACATTATTTTCCTATGTCCCGGCGGAATGCGTTTTGGCTTCACCTTGCCAGGGGGGATTATCACTTTGCCTTTTCCACGATTGTGAAAGTGGCAACCCGAAGCTGAGACAATGAACATCAGAGCCAGAGCTAAAGCTATAAATCGCATGATAACAAACTCCTGTTGGCCAACAGGTTAATCGGCCTGCGGCTTGTTCTTCTCGCCGGTTTAGCCAAGTTATATGACCTTGCCGACATGGCGAATTGCCGCCGGGGTTGCGAGCATAGCTCCATCCCCGGCGGAGTATTCATCCCAAATTAACTATTTCTTCTTCGCGGCCTTCTTCCGCGCCGGGGCCTTGGCCTTTTGGACTTTGGCCTTTACGGCTGGCTTTTTAACTGCCCCCTTCTTTTTGCTTGCGGCTTTTTTCTTTACCGGTTTTTTGCCCGAGGGCTTTGCTCCGGATGTAGCGATGGCGGATTGCGCAGCCGCCAGACGGGCCAGAGGTATCCTGTATGGAGAGCAGGATACATAATCGAATCCGACTTTGTGGCAGAAGGACACTGAAGACGATTCGCCGCCATGCTCGCCGCATATGCCGATTTTCAGTTTCGGTTTCACGCTCCTTCCCCGTTCCACGCCTATCTTCACCAGGGAGCCCACTCCATCCACGTCTATGGCGACAAACGGGTCACCGGGGAGTATGCCATCGTGTACATACACTGGCAGGAACCGGCCGGCGTCGTCGCGGGAGAGGCCGAAGGTGGTCTGGGTAAGGTCGTTGGTTCCGAAGGAGAAAAAGTCGGAATACTCCGCTATCTTGTCAGCAGTGATGGCGGCGCGAGGAAGCTCTATCATGCTCCCCACGGTGTAAGCCACCTTGGAGCCCGTCTCCTTTATCACCTGCTCCGCCACGGCCACCACGCGCTCTCGGAGGATGGCCAACTCCTTGTAATGGGACACCAGCGGGATCATGATCTCCGGCTGCACGTCCATTCCTTTTTTCTTCAAACTACAAACCGCCTCCATGATGGCGCGCACCTGCATGTCATAGATGGCCGGGAAGGTGATCCCCAGACGGCATCCCCTGTGACCCAGCATCGGATTGAACTCCTTAAGCCTGTCCGCCCTGGATTTGAGGTCCACCACCGAAACATTCAGGTCCTTGGCCAACACGGCGTAGTCGTCCTTCTCCCTGGGCAGGAATTCGTGCAGCGGCGGATCTAGCAGCCGCACCGTCACCGGCATACCTTCCATCGCCGTAAATATGCCCACAAAGTCTTCGCGCTGCATGGGGAGCAACTTGTCCAGGGCGGCCTTGCGTTCCTTTTCGTCATCGGCCAGGATCATCTCACGCACAGCGACTATCCTGTCCCCCTCGAAGAACATATGCTCCGTGCGGCACAGCCCGATCCCCTCGGCGCCGAAATTTCTTGCGATCTTGGCGTCATTGGGGGTATCGGCGTTGGTGCGCACTTTAAGGCGGCGCATTTTATCCGCCCATCCCATGAATATGTGAAAATGCTCCGAAAGCTTTGGCGTGACCAGAGGGGCCTTCCCCAGAATCACCCGGCCGGTGGAGCCATCGAGCGTAATCCAGTCTCCTTTGTGCACGGCGGTGGCGCCCACGGTGAAAAGGCCGCTTTGGTGGGATATTTTCAGAGACTCGGCTCCCGCCACGCAGCATTTGCCCATGCCCCTGGCCACAACAGCGGCGTGGCTGGTCATGCCCCCGGTGGCGGTCAATATCCCCTGGGCCGCGTTCATACCGCCGATATCCTCAGGGCTTGTCTCCTGGCGCACCAGGATCAGTTTCTCTCCCTGGGCGGCCAGCTCTATCGCCTCCTCGGCGGTGAACACAACCTTTCCCACACCCGCACCGGGCGAGGCGGGGAGCCCATGGGTCAGCACGGTAAGCTCCGCCGATGAGTCTATGGTATCGTGCAGCAGTTGGTCCAGTTGCTCCGGCTGGACCCTGTTGATCGCTTCTTCCTTGGTAATCATCTTTTCCTGGACCATTTCCACGGCGATACGCACCGCAGCCTCCGCTGTGCGTTTGCCCACCCTGGTCTGCAGCATGTATAGCTTGGCGTTTTCCACGGTGAACTCTATGTCTAGCATGTCCCGGTAGTGGGTCTCCAGTTCGTTATATATCTTGTCCAGTTCTTTCTTGCACTCTGGCAGCCTCTCCCCCATCTGGCCGATGGATAGTGGCGTCCTGATTCCCGCCACCACATCCTCGCCCTGGGCGTTGAAGAGAAACTCACCAAAGAAAAGCCGCTCCCCCGTGCCCGGATCCCGGGTGAAGGCTACACCGGTGCCGGAGCTTTCGCCCATATTGCCAAACACCATCGATTGCACGTTCACCGCAGTGCCCCAGCTGGCTGGAATGTTGTAGAGGCTACGGTACTTCTGAGCGCGGGGATTGTGCCACGAGGCGAATACTGCGTCTATGGCCAATTGCAGTTGGACTTTAGGATCCTGCGGAAATGGCGAGCCGGTGTGGGCCTGCACGATTTCCTGGAATTCCTTTACCAGCTTCTTTAGCGACTCAACCGGCAATCCTGTGTCCAGCATCACGCCCATCCGCTGCTTCTCAGCTTTCAACGCCTTTTCGAACATTTCCCTTTCCACACCCAAGGCTACGTCAGAGAACATGGTGATGAACCTGCGATAGGAATCGTAGGCGAACCATTCGTTGCCAGAGCGCTTGATGAGCCCGTGGATGGAGATGTCATTTAACCCCAGGTTCAATATGGTGTCCATCATCCCCGGCATCGACGCGCGGGACCCGGAGCGGACCGACAGCAAAAGAGGATTATTCTCGTCGCCGAATTTTTTGCCCATTTCCTTTTCCAGGCGAATCATGTTTTTCGCCACTTCCTGATTCAACCCAGCAGGCCATTTCTCCTTCAGGTCAAAATACTCCACGCAGGCTTGTGTGGAGATGGTGAACCCGGAAGGTACGGGTATCTTCAGGTTACACATTTCCGCCAGATTGGCGCCTTTGCCACCCAGCAGATCCTTCATCTTGGCGTTGCCGTCCGCTCCCTTGGGTCCGAAATAATATACGTATTTTTTAGCTGCCATGACCTAGTCTCCTCCTTGCGCCGGTTGTCATGCCGGTCAATTGTTGCCAGTTTCCCCTACAGTAACGATAAACACTTTAAATATAATTGCATCGCGTGGGTAAGTCCTCACGCCTCTATTTTGGAGAAATCGGCGATTTGCATGAAAAGGGCTGTCACCTGGGTCAGCAGGTTCAACCGGTTTTGCCTCACTGTCTTCTCCTCCGCCATGATCATTACTTCATCGAACAGATGATCCACGGCGCTGCGCAGCCCCGCGAGTCTCTCCAGCGCTTCAAAGTAATATCTATCCCTCTCCAGATCCATCGCCTCCTTCCCAAGCCCTTTCACCTCGGCGTATAACATACGCTCAGCCTCTTTTTCGAACAACGCCGGGTCCGGCTCTTGCTGCGGGGCTCTTTTAACGATATTGGCGGCCCTCTTGTATGTGGTGACCAAGGGATTAAAGAAAGGCAGCTCCTTGAGCCGCACAAGGGCCTCGAGCCTCAGCCGGGCGCTGGATATGTCGTCAATCCCGCTGGAGAGCACCGCTTCGGCCAGATCGTGAGGAACGCCGCTTCCTGTCCACAGGTTTTTCAATCTGGCGCCAAAAAAGTCGACCAGCTTCTTTTCCACTTCTTCCGCAGGCGCTTCCAGCCGGTCTCCATACAGCGCTATTGAGCTGGAGATGAGGCCGGACAGGCTAATTCCATATCCCTTTTCCAGCAAGGTCTGGATAATCCCCAAAGCGCCTCGTCGAAGGGCGAATGGATCCTGCGCGCCCGTGGGGATGAGCCCCACCCCAAAGCATCCGGTCAGGGTATCTATCCTGTCCGCTATCCCCACTATCGCTCCGGCGGCTCCGGAAGCTGTTTGGTCGCCCGAAAAGCGGGGCATGTAGCTTTCATATATGGCCAGGCACACATCTTCCGGCTCCCCGGCCAGACGGGCGTATTCCCTGCCCATCACCCCTTGCAGCTCAGGGAATTCATACACCATCAAAGTCTCAAGGTCCGCCTTGCACAGCCTGGCCGCTCTCTCCACCGTGGCTTCAAGAGAGGGGTCCACGCTCCGGGCTATCTGCCTGGCCAGGGTAGTGAACCGCTTTACCTTCTCGCCAATGGTTCCCAGCTTTTTCTGGTATACCACATGGTCCAGTCTGGCTGCGAAACTTTCCAGGGTTCGTTTTTTGTCTTCATCGAAAAAGAACTTGGCGTCCGAAAGCCGGGCTCGCAACACACGCTGATAGCCAGCCACCACCACCGATTCCTCCTCCACTATCATGTTCGAGATCCCCACGAACCCGTTGGTCAGCTTTCCATCCGAGTCCCGAACGGAAAACATTTTCTGATGGTTTTTCATGGAGGCGATAAGGAGTTCTTCCGGCAGGGCCAGATATTCCTTATCAAAAGAGCCCCACATAGCCGTGGGCCACTCCACCAGGCAGGCCACGGTGTGGGCCAGATCGTCATCTTCCACCAGAGTGGCGCCGTGGGCCTGGGCGGCGGCGCGCGATTGGTCTATCACCATTTTCTTGCGCTTTTCCAGGTTCGCCTCCACGTGAGCCTCTTCCAGCTTTTCCAGGTAATCGCTCCTGCCGCTGACCGTTATATCCCCTGCGTCCAGGAACCTATGGCCCCTTGTCTTAGATCCGGACTTAATATGGCCCAGATTGAAATCCACAATTGTCCCTCCGAACAGCGCCACCACCCAATGAATCGGGCGAGTGAACTTCAAGTCTGATTTTCCCCAGCTCATCGATTTGGGAAATGGGATCTCCATGGCGGCGGCCGGGAGCTGGTCAGCGAGCAGTTGAGTGGTCTGTTCGCCACCAGTCTCGGTCTTAACGTATACGTATTCCCCTTTTTCCGTCATCTCCACTTTCACAGTGGAAGGATCCACACCCTTGCTTTTGGCGAATCCCAGGCCCGCTTTGGACAGGGAGCCGTCCTCATTGATCGCGTTTTTTTTGGGGGGACCGAACACCTTTTCAGTTTTGTGGGGCCTGCTGTCCGGCAGGCCGGTGATGGACACTGTCAACCTTCTTGGTGTGGCGTACCATCTGGCGTCGTCGAATGGAAGCGCAAGTTTCTGAAGCCTGCCACAAACGATCGACAGGAAGGCTTCCGCCGCGGGCGCGATATATCCGGAGGGTATCTCCTCCGTTCCTATTTCATAAAGCAGTTCGCTCACAAATCTCCTCCATGGCGGGATTTTGTTATATCGTCGTGGAGTGAATATCCGTGTGACCATACAGCAGCCGAAAAGGATTCCGACACCCCCGAACACCCGCCTTTAGTGTGGACATTTTATCACAGGATAAAGTTTTTGAGGGGGCTTAAACAGCTAATTTATGAGCCGTTTGCGGCTCCATGTAAATGGGGCGCCGGGAAGATTCGGTTAGAGCAGCAGCTGCCCTACCGAGCCCCATTGGCCGCAGGAGGGGCAGCGGCCGGAGTATTCCGGCGTGATGGCGCAGCAAGAGCCGCAGGTAAAGCGGAAGAAGACATTCATTTCCCGCTGGTATGCTTTTTCCAGGGCTTGTATGGCCGGGTTGTCGCTGGTGTCGCCATGATGGATGATCTTCCCTTCCATAAGCTGGGCCAGGGTGGAACCGGCCAAGGGGCCCTTTATTTCGGAGAGCTCCAGTCGGGCCGTGTCCGGCAAGCCATTATGCAAATACGCTCCCACCAGCAGAATCCTGATTTCCTCGTTCTCCGGCGCCATCCCTTTGGCCCATCTGTATGTGTCCACCACGGCGGTATTCTCATCTTTGGCGCGAAGGTACAACTCCAGCGTCTTCAGGGGGATGATGGACCTGGTGGCCTTGAATCCCGACTCCAAAGTCTTTCTTGCGTTCCGGCTCTTTCCCAGTTTTTCATACACTTCCGCCAGCTTGATATATGCGGGTATGAATTGATTGTCATCGTATATGGCTCTGCTTAGCGCGTCGCGGGCTTCCTCCAGCTTTCCAGCTTCCACAAGCTCCATGGCCTTCTGATATATCAGGCCCGCCAACTTGTTTCTTTCTTCCTTCTCCATCGCCACGGGAGAATTGTCTATTACCGCCCTTTGAGCCGATATGGCCTCTTCAATATTGCCTACGCGTATGTATACATCGCGAATCCTGCGCATTGCAGGCAAAGACTTCCTGACGATCTTCTGCGCCTCCTTTATTGTGGAGACGGCGTAGACGAATTGCTCCGCCCTGAAATAATCCTCCGCCAGCTCCAACATGGCCGCGGCGCTTTTTTCGTTCAGCCCCTTGGCCCTGGAGTGCAGGTTTATCGCCTCTGTCAGGTCCCCTTCCTCACGGCGAATGATCCCCAAAGCCAGCAACGATGGGATATGTTCGCCATTCAGGCCCAGCGCTTTTGTGAAAAACTTTTCCCCTTCCTTACGTTGCCCCGTGGTGAGCCTCTCCATACCTGTGTCGTACAAGGTGGTGGCGCGGCGCATTCTTTTTTCCTCCGCCGATTTTCTGATGGAGGAGAAAAAACCGGAAACGCTCTCCACCGAATATAGAATGGCGACGCATAAGGCGCCAAGGAAAAAGGCGGCCAGCACCGGGGCCATCACCGGAAGCTCCATGCTCAATTCCGGGGAGATATAAAAAGGAACCCATGCATCGCTGTTGAAATAGGCAAGATACAAAATACCCACGGCGAACAGGGACCACAAGACGATTACTCTGAAAGGCGCCATAATCCTTACCTTATGTCATTCCTTTTCCAATTGTTCCTGGCAACGGACACAGAATATGGCGAAAGGAACCAGCTCCAACCGCCCTTCGGGGATAAGCGCCTCGCATTCGGCGCACACACCGTATTCGCCGTCATCGATTCTCTCCAGGGCTTCTTCTATCTGACGCAGGGTGTCCAGGCTCTTGTCCCCTATGGACATTAACAGCCGCCTGCTCATGGTTCTGGTAGCCTCGTCGTTCATGTCCGGCACTTCCATGCCGAACTCCTCGTTGGCGCTGTCCAGGGCCTTTTCAAAGTCGCCGGTGAGCCGCTTCCGATATTCCAGAAGCATTCCCCGGTACATTTCTAGTTTTTCTTTTTCCATCGTATCATCAAGCGGAGTGAAAGGACTTATTCCCCTTCGAGATAGATTCTCTTTGCGTCACTCCAGTGGCTCTCCAGGTCGTAATAGCCCCTTGCCTCCACGGAAAACACATGGATCACCACGTCTCCGGCGTCCAACAGCACCCACCAGCCTTTGCCATATCCTTCGATATGGTAATTCTTCTCGCCGGCTTCCCTCAAGGACTCTTCCACGCTGTCAACGATGGCCTTGATTTGTCTGTCCGACGAGCCGCTGAATATCATGAAAACATCCGCCATGTCCGACACGCCCCGCAGATCGAACACCACAGGGTCCAGCGCCATTTTGGATATGGCCGAATTATAACATAACGCCAATTTATCCTCGGAGCTGATACGAGTTTGCATGGTCATCTTCGGGTCTCGTTCTCCATTAAAGTTTTCAGCCATAAGGCTTTCCTTCAATAAGATACCTTTCAACGTCGTCAGGAACAAGATATTTCACTGGCACGCCCCGCCGAAGCCTGGCCCGTATATCGGACGAAGATATCCCTACAAGGGGTGTCTTTAGTATATTTATCACCGTTGTGGCCCCCGCGACACGAAACGAGGTCACCCTTCCCTCTTCGCTGGTCACTGCATCGTGGAATTTCATATTGTGATATCGCGCCGAAAGCGTGCCCTGGATGAACTCGGCCAGGGTGGATTGGACGTGTCCTTGTCGGGCGACCACGGCAAAGTTGACTGTCTTTAGCAGCGTCAGCGCCGATTTCCAAGAGGATATATCCTCCATGGCGTCCTGACCGGTGATGAAATGGCAGTCTGGACCATATTCGTCGACAAAGTGGCGCATGGTGTCTATGGTGTAGCTTGGGCCCTGGCGGCCCAGTTCCACGCGGCTGGGGTGGAACAGTGGATTTGCCCGGCAAGCCATCTGAACCATCAGGTATCGCGTCTCCGGGTCCACCAGCGATTCCTGCTCCTTATGTGGAGGGGCCGCGGCCACCACGAAATGCACCTCATCCATCCCCAGCAGGCTGGCCGCCTCCTGGGCTATCACCAGGTGCCCCAGATGCACCGGGTTGAACGACCCGCCCAATACCCCTATCCTCACGCGGCTTCTCCGTGAAAATGGCGGTTAATAATCCGTTTTCCATTGCCTGCCCATGGACCAACTGGACCCACACCCAGGCTCACTTTCGAACCTGGCCGGAACCTAGCACGATAAACTTCTGACAGGTCAGCTCATTGAGCCCCATGGGGCCACGAGCGTGGAGCTTTTGGGTGGATATGCCGATCTCCGCCCCCAGCCCATACTCGCCACCATCTGAAAACCTGGTGGAGGCGTTCACCATCACAGACGAGGAATCCACGGCGGCGATAAAACGGCCCGACGCCGAGTAGTCCTCCGTCACGATAGATTCCGTGTGGGCCGAGCCATACTTTGTTATATGATCCACCGCTTCGTCCAGGCTCTCCACCACTCGAATGGATATCTTCAGCTCCAGGTATTCCGTATACCAATCCTCTTCCGTCGCCTCCCCCACGCCTGGGGCCAGACTCCTGGTTTTGGCGCACCCTACCATCGCCACACCGGCCTTGGCGAATCTCTCCACCATTGTTGGCAGGAACTTTTGAGCCACATCCTTGTGGACCAGCAGAGTTTCCGCCGCGTTGCACACAGAGGGCCGATGGACCTTGGAGTTGAAAGCGATCTCGGAGGCCATGGCAAGATCCGCCATCTTGTCCACATACACATGGCAGACACCGGCATCGTGCTTGATCACCGGGATGGAGGATGTTTCCGTCACATACTTTATAAACGCGGTTCCACCCCGAGGGATGATGATGTCTATCAGATGATCCAGCTTCAGCATGGATGCCACCGCTTCCCTGTCGGCTATGGGGATGATAGTTATTCCCCCTTCCGGCGCGCCTTCGGCCTGGGCCGCGTTGGATATCACCTGGGCTATGGCCAGGTTGGAGTTTATCGCCTCCGATCCTCCGCGCAGCACCACGGCGTTGCCCGACTTGAAGCAGAGCGCCGCCGCGTCTGAGGTGACGTTTGGGCGGGACTCGTATATGAATCCCACCAGCCCCAGGGGCACACGCATTTTGCCCACTGTTATTCCGCTGGGCCTGCGGCGCATATCTGTGATTTCCCCCACCGGGTCTGGCAGCTTCGCTATCTCCCGGACGCCATCGGCCATCCCTTTTATTCTTTTATCATCCAGATACAGCCTGTCCAGCACCGCAGGAGAGAGTCCCGCAGCGCTGCCCGCCGCCATGTCCTTGGCGTTGGCCTGCTGTATGTCGCCCTTTTGCGCTTCCAGTTCATCAGCCATTCGCCACAATACCGCGTTCTTGCGTTCCGTGGAGAGTAGCGCCACCGCTCTGCTCGCCTCCTTGGCGCGCTTCACCAGCGCTTCGGTCTCTTCTAATATTCCCATACATCAGCCATGAAAAAGGTAATTCCTATTCTGCTTACAAGTTAACAAATATGGGGGAAATAGGGAAGGGAGGAGGGGAGGAAGAGAATTTATTTTTGACTCCCATTTATTTTGTACGGCTCAAATACAGCCGCTAATTTTGGGTGAATCTCCCCTAACTTGATATATTCAGTGAGTCTGTAAATTAAATTGTGTAACTGCTCATAATTCCTTAATCTTCGCAAAGGAGGATAATGAGCATGACGACAGACCGCAAGAAACTGGAGGCGATCGCCAAAGAGCTCGCCCGTGATATCAAGTCCGAGAAAGACCTTTCCGACCTGAGCCGCGAGATTGTAAAAATGACAGTCGAGGCGGCGCTGGGAGCCGAGATGGAGGAGCATCTTGGTTACACCAAACATTCTTCATCGGGCCGCAAC
>JAOUMU010000011.1 GCA_029881335.1 Nitrospinota bacterium
TCCCCCGGAGTCTGTGAGGATGGCGCCTGGCCATGCCATGAACTTCTGCAAGCCCCCCAGGCGCTGAATGGTCTTGTGCCCCGGACGCAGGAACAGGTGATATGTATTGGCCAGTATAAGCCTGTATCCCAGGTCCCATGTTTCCACAGGGTCCATCGCCTTGATAGAGGCCTGGGTACCCACCGGCATGAAAGCGGGAGTCTCGATGGGGCCGTGGGTGGTGGTGAACTGGCCCACCCTGCCACTGGAGGATGTGTCGGAGTTGTGTATAACGAAATTCAGGTTCATGAGTTGATATATCACTATATTGAGATATGGCGTAGCGCCAATATATAAAATCCAATCGAAATAGGTGAAAGCCTTAATCAAATCATCTCAATGATACCTATGTATAACCTGACAAACAACGAGTATACTTATCTTAAGGAAAGTACAATGCTTGAATTGAATAGACACTGTACCGATCACTTTATAATGTGCCATATTCCATGGCACGGGCATAATTAAGAACTTCTTCAACATCCTGGTTTTCCACGGAAACCTTCCGATCCCTTCTCAAGCTTTGCCCGACTTCGAACGCAAAAAGGTCATCCAGGTTAGATTGTGTTCCCTTTATTCTTGATGAAAAGGTGGCCTCGCGGCGAATAAAAGGGCGGACTAACAAATGAGGATTAGGCAGTTGCCTTCCCAAGCCCGAAAGCTCCCCTAAAGCTGCGGCGGCTCCACTAAGGATCGAGATGAACTCCTTGTCAAAATCCAAAGGTGGCGGCAAGGGATTAGGAATGAAAGCGTAAAACGCGTCCCTGCTAGCTCCAACGCGCACAACTGCCCCCGCATCGCTACCATTAAATTTATCCTTGTCCAATTCCGCATTTTACCCCATCAAGATCATTTCGGATACGGGAACAACTCCTCCACGTTGATGGCCCTGTTATGGTCATCTTTGAAGACAACATGTCGCCTGGTGAACTGGGTGGGCGAGGTGAGTCCCGCCGCCGCCGACAAGGAGAAGAGCGCCGCCCGGCAGGTTATCAGGTAGTTCATGGCGCGGTACTTCTTTTCGTCTATGGCCAGGACCCGTTGCAGTTTCTGATTTGTGGTGGCCACCCCCACGGGGCACTCGTTGGAGTGGCATTTTTCCGTCATGATACATCCCACGGTTATCATAAAAGCCCGCGCCACAGCCACCATATCCGCTCCCAGCCCCAGGGCAACCGCCTGTTCGTCCGGCAGGTGCAGCCTGCCAGAGGCGATAAGCTTGACTTTATGGCGCAGGCCGGCTTTTCGCAGGGCGTTGTCAGCTATCACAATAGCGCAGTAGATGGGCAGACCCAACGAATCCGCCATCTCCTTGTATGTGGCTCCGGTGCCCCCTTCGCCCCCGTCCACGCTGATGAAATCGGGACCACCTCCCGTCCTGTTCATCGCAGCGCATAGATCGTCCAGGGCGTCGTTATCACCCACCACCATCTTGATCCCCACCGGCAGCCCCGTGGTCTCTTGCGTCTGGGCGATGAAGGCGAGCAGCCCAGTCATATCGTCGAACATGGGAAACCGGTTGGGGCTGTCTATATTTTTCCACGGCTCCACTCCGCGGATGGCGGCTATCTCCGGCGTCACTTTGATTCCTTCCACATGCCCGCCGCGGATCTTGGCCCCTTGACCCATTTTCAATTCAATGGCCCGCACCTGGCGTATCTCCGCCTTGCGCCGCAGGAGGTCCCAGTCCAGATTTCCTTCCCTGTCGCGCACACCGAAAAGCCCTGGCCCGATTTGGAATATCAGGTCGCACTCGCCTGTGAGGTGATAGTCGCTCAATCCCCCCTCTCCGGTGTTCATCCAGGCGCCGCCGGCCATACCGATCCCCTTTGACAATGCGGTTATGGCGTGGGAACCAAGGGCGCCATAGCTCATGCCGCTCATACCGATGAGCCCTTTGATCTTCCATGGATGTTTCCGGTCTGGCCCCACCACCTGGGCATTGAAGTCGGTGAGAAACCATGGGCGGACGTTTTCGTCACGTACCTCCTCGTCGCGCCAGAAGAGCCCCTCGTGCTTTATGTGGTATTTTTTGGTGGGGAGGATTATGGAATTGTCCAGCTCCAGCTCGCTGTTGAGGCTGGGGAACATGCTGTTTTTCAGGAAGAGCCCAGCCGCGGCGAAATCCCGCTTGCTGCCAAAACTGATAAGTGTTCTCAGATATTTGCCCGCTTTTACAATAGTTGTGAACTTGATCCGGCTGATGGGCCTCCCGTCATTGTCCTCGTCGGTTATATAGAACCGCATCTCTGGGCCGATTTTTTCTATCAGGTATCGCAGGACGCCGACAAACCAGTATTTGCCCCGCAACAGGGAGTGTTGGGTCTGCCGCCGGTTTTTTATATAAAGCAGAAGCCCGAAGAGTGGCGGGCCCATAAACATCATGAGCAGAACCGAAAAAGTGAGTATCTGGATAACGTTCATCAACCAGGGAGGCGCCACGCTAATCTCCGCTATAAACGAGGATCATACTACAGCTTCCTTCCAGCCAGCGGCTTTGCCACCTCACCCAGAGTATCGCCCATGCCCAAAAGGTCTATGGAGAACATGATCTTTGTTTCTTCGCTGATACTGGGTCCTCCAGGAGCGTCGACCACGTTTTTCTTTTTATACAGACCGCTGATTCCCATCCCCCAGCATCCAGCCTTGTAGAAGAACCTGATTGAGGCGTCGTTTATGAATGCGTCTTTTTCGCTGTATATCGCCGATAAATCCGCCCGTACACCTCCAGGCAAAACGAATTCCATATACGCCGTATCCCACGCCTCGTCCGGGTATGTGCCCACCCTGTCCAGCGCGAAGTGAAACACCTCGCCGATTTTCATTCCCAGTTCCACATGAGTTCTCTCCAGCCGGGAATCATCGATACTATACTCGGCGTTAGCGTTTAGCATAAGCCAGTGCGTCGGTTGAGTCTTCAGATCCACGACTGTGGGCAAAAGTGGCCTGCGGGGTAAATCGGGTGTTTCCAGGCGATCAGCTTCGTTGAAATCATAGCTCTGCTCAATGGTAAGCTTGATTCTTTCCACAACGGCGGCTTCGGCGCCGCCGCTCTCCTTGAACAGTAGTTGGTTCACCAGGGAGAATGTGGCCACATTTTTCGGCGCGGATAGATCCACCGCGTCTATCGGTTTAACCTTTTCCCGGTTCACTCCGTCGAAATCATAATCTGGAATATAATTCCATGACAGCTTTGGAGTGATCAGATGCTTTAGCTTCTCCCCCTCCCCGCTGTCAAAAATCTTGTAGAATCGGGGCCCGGTGAGAGTTGTGGAGGCGGAGTAGTAATTTCGGACGAAGGGCTCTTCCACTATGGCGCCCGTTTCGTCCACCCATGCCGAGTATGCGGTGGCCCGGTATTTGATCTCCGGCTCCAGCGACAGCCATGGCGCCGGGGAGAGGACCGCGGAGAGCCCGGGGAAAACGTCCAACCTGTTCACCTTGAACTGGTCCACACCAGTGCTCGGCTCCACGGTGGCCTGGCTGGTGGAAAAATATGTGTAACCAGATTCCAGCGACCAGTACAACGGCAGGTCAAACAGGCTCTCCTTCTGGTTGGTAAAAGAGATTGCGGGAAGCTCATCCACCTGGTCCCCCACCCCTGGGACTACGGAGCGCTTGGTCCTGGCTGTCAGGCTCAGGCTGCGGGATGTCCAGTTTCTGCGAAGGAGAAAGAAGCTGTCAGAATAGCGTCTGGTTCGGGAAGTCAGATCGTCTTCCCATCGGCGGGCGAGGCTATCCTTGCTCTCCATATCGACTCTAATCATGTTCTCCATGCCCAAGGGGAGGACCTGGTTGTGGTTGTACAGGATTTTCCACAGTTCGTTACCCTTCCTCTCCTCGGGCGCCATGACGTAGAAGTACTCGGCGTTCAGCTGCCCCCTGGTGGAGGGTGAAAGAATATAACGAAACTCCAGATCGCCCCCCTCGCCGTCGTTTCCCCTGTGATGGTGGGTGATGGTGCTATCCATATAGTCAGTCATGGCCCAGAAGAAACTGTTGGAAATGTTGAAGCCGTTTTCCTGGGAATAGGTGAGTGAGGGAATCAGAAATCCGGTGGCTCTATTGGTCTTCACCGGCATGATGAAATATGGGAGGTATAGAATGGGAACCGCTCCCGCCCTGAAAATCATCCCCTCAGCATAAGCGTACCCCTCCACTGTCAGATCCACGAAGGAGGCCTCGATGCGCCAATCCGGGTCCGGAAAGGGGCAGGTGGAGCAGCTTCCGTTTTCCAAAGTGAAGTGGTCCGGCTCCAGCCTTTCGATCCTTTCTCCGGTGAAGTAAAAGGAGTCACCCAATCGGCCTTGGGCATTGTGCAGCCTCCCCTCGCCGGTTTTCAGATTGAACTCCACTTTCTCGCCGTCGATCACGGCTTCCTTTTCACTCACCTTCACATGGCCGGCCAGGTACCCGATTCCTGTTTCGTGATTGACCACGCCCACATCGCCGGAGATCACACGTCCCTGGTATTTGATTTCCACGTCATCCTGGGCCTGGGTCCTCTTCTGTTGCTTGCTATGGTCGATGGCCCCGGCGGTAATGGTAATCGCACCCCCGGCGCCGGAAGCGTCTTGGGGTTCCGCCAGGGTGGAATTGGCGGCGGTCAGGATAAAAACCGTTAGAATCGAGGGCAAAATCCGCTTGGCAAGCCATCGAGTGGCCTTCAAGGAGAGGCGCCACTTCCGGCAGGGGCCTTGATCATCGCCGATATGCAATTTTCCTCCAAACAGCCTTCAGACAGGGGCACGAACCTTGCTCGTGTTCCGCAGTCCGGAGAAGGTTAGCTGGCATTTTATAAATATATGCGGCAATAAGCAACGCAATGGTTCATTGGCAAGAAAACGGAATCACCACTGAGAAAAAAACAGGTACAAACGCCTGTGGATAACCGGTGGAGAAAAGCGCCTTCCAAGGTAAAACTCCCTGATTATAAAGCTCTTTCAATTGACTATGATATCGGGAAGCGAGCGTAGGTATATGATAAATAATGCCTTACGGTCACATCGACGCTAAATGCTTGAGTTTGGAACGCCAGTTCGATTATGAACAATATTTTCAACAGGCTCGCTGGTGTTATTAATATCTGGTTGACAAATGCGGTAACTCCCGACGCACCAAAACAACCGGCGTTTGGCGCGGCCGGGGGCGATAACCGATCTACTTGCGCTGGTCAATGGGCAAATAATCCCTGTTGGGCGCGCCCATGTACAGCTGGCGAGGCCTGCCGATCCTTTGCACCTTCTCCGTGATCATTTCATTCCACTGGCTGATCCACCCGATGGTCCTGCCTATGGTGAATATGACCGTGAACATGCTGGTGGGGATGCCGATGGCGCGTTGGATGATGCCGGAGTAGAAGTCGACGTTGGGATATAGCTTTCGCGTGATGAAATACTCATCCTTGAGGGCGATCTCCTCCAGTTTCATCGCGATATCAAAAAGCGGATCGTCCACTTTCATCGACTCCAGAACCTCGAAGCACTGCTTACGGATAATCTTGGCTCTTGGATCGTAGTTTTTATATACCCGGTGGCCGAAACCCATCAGGCGGAACGGATCATCCGGGTCCTTGGCTTTATCCACGAACTTGGTGATGTTCTTCACATCGCCGATCGCCTTTAGCATGGTGATAACCGCTTCGTTGGCCCCGCCGTGGGCTGGGCCCCACAGGGTGCCCACTCCGGCGGATACGCACGCGAAGGGATTGGCCTGGGACGAGCCGGCCAGCCGCACTGTGGAGGTGGAGGCGTTCTGCTCATGGTCTGCATGCAGCAGGAAGATAAGGTCCATCGCCTTTGCCGCCACCGGGTTCACCTCATACTCCTCCGCCGGGTAGGAATACATCATGTGCAAAAAGTTTTCCGTATAGGTGAGGTTGTTCTTGGGATAGGCGAAAGGCTCGCCCCTGGAATAGCGGTAGGCCCAGGCGGCGATTGTCGGCATTTTGGCCACTAGCCGCTGGGCCGATATTTCGCGGCTACATTCATTGTGAACATCCAGCAAGTCGTGATAGAACGCCGAAAGCGCCCCAACAACACCCACCATGACAGACATTGGATGAGCATCGCGCCGAAAACCCTGGTAGAAGTCTCGCAGCCCCTCATGAACCATGGTATGGTGGTTTATCTGATGACGATAGTCTGATATCTCCTTTCGCGTGGGCAGCTCTCCGTGCCACAAAAGGTAGCACACTTCCAGGAAATCGCTTTTCTCCGCGAGTTGCTCGATGGGGTATCCGCGATAGAGCAGGACTCCCTCCTCGCCATCGATAAATGTTATCTTGCTCTCGCATGAGGCAGTCGACAGAAATCCGGGATCGTAGGTGAACATCTTCAGTTCCTTGTACAGAGTGGAGATATCCATGACCGCTGGCCCGTGGGAACCTCGCCTGACAGGGAATTCCACGGTTTTTCCGGTTGAGTTATCGGTGATTGTGACTGTGTCCTTACCCATGATCGACCTCGATATTTGAGTTATCCATCCGTAGAGGGCGCTCCCCTGTTTCCTGGGGTTGTCCCCCTCCACCTGCGTCATTATAGCAGTTTACAGTGCCGGGCAATTGTATTTGTGGCCGGGAATCCTGAATCCCCAGTCCCCGATTGCCTTATCCTTGAGGTACTCCTCCGAAATCTCGATGCGAATCGAAGTATTCTCCTCTTTAGGTTAGACAGCCAGCTTCCACATAGGGATATTCCGCTCCGCCTGTCGTCTGGGCAGGGGGTGATGGGGATATTGCTCCTTATTGTAAAAATCCGCCGGAATGCTAGAATGACTGATCATGACCCAGTCTGAAAACACGTATCTGGTGGACGACCTGCAATTCGCTGGAAAAAGACTCTCTCTGGTGGGGATTCTCCACTCCAGGGAGGAGTTCATGAAAAACAGGAAAGATTTTGAGCGGATGATAAAGCCATATTCCGCCGTTATGCTCGAGCAGCCTCTCTGGTATGTAGATTTCTCACATGACCTATCATCGTTCGGCCAAATCGCGGCCATCGCCCTGAAGATGAACAAGAGAGTCTATATCGCCGATCCCTTCGACACCAGAGTGCTGGCCGCTGACGCGGTCTTTGCCCTGGCGGGGCTTTCCATGCTGGTGAAATCCTCCATGGATTTTGGCAAAAGCGCCATGGGTAAAAGACCGGAGGGATTCTCCCGAAGGGGACTGATCCTCCGGGCTGGAATGCTGGCGCTTGGCTTACCCCTGTTTTCCGGCAGCCTGCCGGGGATGGACCTGCGCTCTGCCGTCCACAGAGACTCCGCTTACTCCTATGGCCTGGATGACAAAGTGACCTGGGGAAGCAAGGACTGGCGTGACCTGCGGATCGCCATGGGGATAGATAAGGTCTTGAACAATGTCCCCGAGCTGCACACGTTGATCGCTTTTCATGGCATTGGTCACCAGCAGGGGATTTTGCACTATCTACTGCACCCGCAGGATCGCCGCCGGGAGGCCGCCTACGAACCGTTCAAGCGAATCAGCCTGAACCTGTCGGTACGAGAGTGGATCCCTAAAAAACATAAATGGGAGCTGGCACGCCAGTTCTGATCGGCTCCAGGTCTTGCCCGCAGGATGGAGAATTATGAGAAACATCACATTCAACACAGCCATTTTAATCGCAACTGCTCTGATAGCCTCCTGCGCCCCGAATCCTCGAAATAATTTCGACGCCTCCTGCGCCAATGACCTGGAGTGCATGGGGTGGTACGTCACCGACTATTGCGACGATGGGCTTGATACCACATATGGTTTTTTCGAGGAAGGAGCGTCTATACAATCGTGGGGTCCCTTCACCACTCCGGCGCTGAATGAGTACACCACCGGCACGCTCCAATGCCAGGCGGATCGGCGAGTGTGCATCGGCGCCCAGGCGGGGGATATCAGCTGGGGAGTGGGACTGGATGGAGGACGCGAATGTAAACAATGTTGCGCCCTGTGCAATGGGATGTCATACAGGTTCGATCTGCGGTGCGAGGATACTCCGACGGACAGGCCAAGCTCCCTGCCTGGGGGCTTTGTAGTCTCCAGGGGCCATGCAGCCCCGTAGAGCCTTTCAGCCCCCGAAGAAGAGCGCCACCATCACGTGCCACAAGAGCGCCAACCCCAACGCCAGCGATAGAGGCCTATGAGTGGCCTTCCACCGGGAAAGGGTATTGGCCGCGGCAGTGGCCATGGCCAGGGTCTGCTCCACCTCGTCCGGGTCCACACCTTCTTTCAGCAATTCCGCCCGGCGGAATTTCAGATCCTTCTGTGCCCGGATATATATCACTCGACCAATAAACCCGCTGACCAGGCACGCCAGCATCAGCAAGAAAGCAAGTATCGGCACAACCGCGCGAAAGTGCGCCCCCGTGTGGATGCCGACCAACATCACCCCTCCCACCGACAACCATTGGTGAACATCCAGCCAATCCTTCAGCCGACCGGGAATCCATTTGTATCTCTTGCGCCCCATGTATGCGGCGATGGAGAAGGCCACCAACAGCGAGCCCCCATTACCAAGAGAGTGCTTCAACAGGTGGCGAAGATCCCTGCTCTGATAGGTCAGCTGGTCTATGGCTATCTCCGCCACCACAGTCACCCCCAGCGCCATCCCCAGGATACTCACCAGTATCGCCAACCTTCCGAAAGCCTTCAGAGTGATCAGCATACGTTCCGCCCCAGGTTAGTCATCATCCCGTTTGCCATCATGATCGCCTCCATCCCGGCCGGATTTTCCGGATCGCTTACGGTCCCGCTCCCCCTCATGCTCCCTTCCGGTGGGGTGGCATCGGGCGCAGCCGGATATATCCACGATCCCCTCCTCCAGATGCTCCATCCTAATCCCCAGGGACCCATGTTCGTGACAGGCCGAGAGGCAGTCGTATTTGTCCAGCGATACCGGGTGGCAGAGATCGCACTTGTTCCCTCCGCGCCGCGCTCCATGCTGAAACGGGAAGCGGTGTTCCATTGTCAAAGTTTTCCAGTTCCCGGTCCCGTGGCACCGTATGCAATCGCTATCAGTGGCGAAATGGCGCGACGGCAGCATGTGACAGGAGGCGCAGGCCGCCTGTCCGGCCAGGGTGGCGTGATCCATTTTAGCGCCTTTCCAGGAGTTGGCCTGGTGGCAGAGCCGGCACTTGGCCCTGGTCAGGAAATGTTTTTCCGGCAGGCGGTGGCACTTGGCGCAGCTTTCGGTCTTCCCCATGACGGCATGGTCGAATCGCGCCGGTTTCCATTTTTTGGAATCATGGCAAATTGAGCATTCCTTCTCTGTGATCCCATGAGCCGGTGGCAGCCGGTGGCATCTGGAACAGATCTTTTCCTTGATCATGGCGGAATGATTCATCCGCGCGGGTTTCCATGTCAGGGTATCGTGGCAGTGGGAGCACTCGATATCAGTCAGAGCGTGCCTCTCCTGCAGTTTGTGGCATAGAGAACATGTTTGCTCCGGTTTCAGGGCAGCGTGGTTGAACCGGGCCGGTTTCCAGCCGATGGTGATATGGCAGAGGGAGCAGTCCTGATCCGCCAAGGGGAAGTGGGCGCCAGTGACCAAATGGCATTGCTGGCAAACCTGTCCACCGGCTTTTTCGTGGGGCGCCACGAAGGTCACCTGCTCATTGGACGCCGGATGATCGGTATGGCACCGCAGGCAGCCGCTCTTTTCCATGTGCCCCATGAACACGCCCTTCTTTTTCTCCCAGGAGGCCCTGTTGTGGCATCCGGAAAGCACGCAAGTCTCCCCCCTTGGCTTTGCGAAGGAGGAGTGGCAGGCGCCGCATTTTTTTATATGCGCATGGCCTGGGGCCAGGGGGCCTGGAGAAAAGAATATTTCGGGAAAAAGAAGACTTGCCCCCACCAGGGTAACCAATGCGATGAGCAATCCTAAAAGTTTTTTATTCACTGTTTTATATGGAAAGAGGCGCCAGTAGTATATTGACAGCGACGTAAAACAGCCAGGCGTCCGCGCTATGCGGATGGCTAATTCCCTCCGTCTTTTTCGTCAAAAGAAGACTTTTGTATGTCTATCATTTCTTTGCCCGATAGGTACGGGGCGCTGACCACTTTGGTGACCTTGCTCATCTGGTGGACTATATCACGGATTCTTCTGGCAGACTGGTTGATTACCTCTATGCATTCCCCCACCTCCTCCGGCGGCAGGTTTGCCCAGTCTCGCAGGATTTCCGAGTTGCCCATGATGCCGGTAAGGGGATTGTTGATCTCGTGTTGCATAGTCAGCGCCATCTTCAGCACCGCCTCCAACTCCCGGTGGGCGGCGGTTTTCTGCTCCAGGACCCTGATGCGAAGGTGGACCCGCACCCTGGCCAAAAGCTCCTCAGGATTGAAAGGCTTGGAAATGTAGTCATCCGCTCCCAGGTTCATCCCCTTGATGATGTCCCCCGGCTCTCTTTTGGCGGTGACCATTATCACGGATATGCTCCGCAGGTTTTCATCCGCTTTGACTCTTCGGCATACTTCCATACCGTCGATGCCTGGCATCATAAGATCGAGCAGCATAAGGTCCGGGTGGAAATCGCTGGCGATACGCAACGCTTCCTCACCGTTGGAGGCGGTTTGCAGGTCGAATGTCCCATCTCGGGAAAGCGTAAGCCTTATAAGCAAGGAGACGTTTGGATCGTCATCTACGATAAGAATTCTGTGCATTAAAACCCGGACGAATAGTTGTCCCCTATTTTAACACAATTACGGGGTCTGATATCGATACGGATTGTCCCGCGGCAGGGAGACATTCAGCTCCGCCAACTCGAATAATGGCGGCCTCGCGCAAATAAAGCAGGGATAATCCCGCGCCTGGGCCGCCAGCCGTTCCATTTCCAAAGGGGCCAGCCGCTCCAGCTCTACACAAAGGGCACTGCGCTCATCAGAAAGTTCGGCCGCCATCAGGCGATTCAGTTCACTGATGCTGGCGCCGATCGACTTTTTGTCGGCTCCAGGCGCCTTAATTGTGAGTACCAGCTCTTTCTTCAAGGCCGCGAGCCGATCCACCTCCGGCACGCCAGCCCCTGCTTTTTCAGGATGCTGTTCAATCTCCCTGATCCTCCTCTCTGTCTCGGCGATATCCTGCCTGGGATCATCGGCGGAGATGTCGATCCACAATGCGGCGGAGAGGCATGCGCTCTCCGGCGGGCGGGCCTGGAAGTACCGCTCCAGAATAGCGTCGGTGACATGATCATACTTGGCGCCTCCCACGCCGTGGATGAACAGGTCGCTCAACGCTAGCCGCAGGTAAAGCGAGAGAGTGATCGCTTTGGGCCTTATAGCCACTATCCTCTCCATCAGAGAGGTCATGGGGAACTCTTCCCCATTTTCCAGGACCAGCGCCGAGGCTTTGCCCCCTGCCACTTTGACATAAAGCTTTCGGCGTCCCCCCCCCTCGACCACCCAGAAGGGCGCCTGGATGAGACCATTATGGGTTTCCAGGTTCGGGAACGGGTTGGCCGGATAGCGCAGCTTCCGTTCCCGGCGATACTCGTCCAGTGCCAGGTTGTATTCTCCGGCGAACCGCTCGATGTCAGCCATTATAAAAGAGGCGAACCGTAGAAAAGTTATATCTTTTGAAAGCGCCGAAACCGGTAGCTCAAGAAAACCGTCCACCTCCGGGGCCAGCCACGCCCGGCGCATGACTATGGCGCGGGAGACGTAGTCGGGAAAGTCCAGGCGCCTATCGCCTAGCGTCGCCAGATAGCTCTCCAGGGCTCGCCTGGGGCTAGCCAGCCTTGGGTGGGCCATGTAGCCGACCATGCCCCGCAACCTGTCGAGCATATCCTCAACCGGCTCTGCTTCCGTCGTCTCATACAACCCATGTTTTTTCATCGGGAACAGGGGGTACTCCAACCTCTCCAGTTTGTCATTTTCCATGCTGGGCAAGGGGAGATACTCGGCCCGGAACTCATCGGAGTCCACTGTCATAAAAAGCGGTGTGGCGCCCAGCTCCCTCGCCGCCCGCACCAGAGCCACGGGCTTTATCATGATGCCCGCATGAAAGTGGACAGGCTGGTGGCCTGAGCCTATGACCAGGGCCGCCGGGTCCGCCACTGGGCCGGGATCCAGCCCTAGCGACAGGGTATATGCCCTGGCGATATCGATGGCGGCGCTCCTCGCCTTGAGACGGAAGGTAGTAAGCGGCTCGCCATCCAGCAGGATGTCGCTGTTTAACGTGGCGTTGCGTTTCGCAGCGGAGGAGTACTCCGTCAGGGGTGGTAGGGTCAGTGTGGTCTTGTTTTGGGTGGGGACCATTAGTTGATCAAAGGGATGGCTCATGCTCTGGGCCCGCTGACTATCAGAACCTAAGGTCGCGGATGTCGCCAAGCCCGATCTCTTCATCGCAGAAGACCGGCTCACCGTAATCAGCCCCGATGAGGCTGCCGTAGTAGGCGCCTATCTCCTCGATGCGCTTGAGGATAATCTCCTCCCGATTCGCCGCGGCAAACTGGGACTTGTAGTTCACGATAGCCGCCAGCTTTTTTGGGAAGGCCTCGGTCACATCCAGGATGAACGCCGGCTTGACGTGGAGCCTCAGGTGGGAGGCCAGGTATCCGAAGACTTTGGAGGGGTAGAACGGCTCCCCGTGCATGTTGGTTCTTGTCAACTTTGCGTCGAACCTTGCCTTAAGCGCCACCTGGCTGCCGGTAATATGGTCTGGGTGAGCGTCGGCGCCCTTTTGTATGAAGAGCAGCTTTGGTTTCAGCATCCTGTAGATTTGCGCTACCTTGTGCCGGGCTTCCACGGTATCCACCAGTTCCCGGTTCGGCAGGTCTAGAGTGATCCTCTGGCAGGCGCCAAGGATTTCCGCGGCCATGACAGACTCTTTTTCTCTTGTTTCCGGATTGCCGAAAGGTGTGGGCTCGCCGTTGGTCAGGTCCAGGAAAGCCACCTGGAGCCCTTTTTGGGCCAGCATGGCCGCAGAGGCCCCGAATCCCATTTCTATATCGTCCGGGTGGGCTCCCACGACGAGGATATCGACCATCGCTTCACCTCCTTTTCCAAAACTCCCATGTAGTATGCCCGTCTTTGGACCGGGTCGTCCATCCCTCCGCCGAATGTCCTATCCAGGTTCTTGTATATTCGTGGTACCGGAGTTTCCTTCACAGCCAGCCCGAAATGGGCGGCCTGGATCCAGAATTGCAGTGGCATGGCGTAGCCCGGTTCGTCGAGCCGAAGTTTTTTTAGCGCCTCCACCTTGTAGCATTTGAATCCGCAGAATGAATCTGTAAGCTTATATCCCGTTATGCTGTTCACGGTGGTGGTGATGGCGATGTTGATTTTTCTTCTATGTTCCGGGGGGATGTCCTGCCCTTCCTGTTCCGTCAGGTACCGGCTGCCGGAAAGAACATCCAGATCGCCTATTTTTTGGAACATCTCCGGTATCATGGCCGGCTCGTGCTGCTCGTCGCAGTCAATGGTGATTGCCAGCCGATATTCTTTTTCGACGGCTCTGGCAAATCCGTCGATGAGCGCCTGGCCGTAGCCCATGTTAGCTGGTTTGCGAATGATATCGAGCCCGGCGAATCTCTCCAATATTGCTCCTGAGCCGTCGGTGGAGCCATCGTCAACGGCGATCAGCGGTCCCTTGTGAAACTCGCGGATCTTTGCCAGCACTCCAGGCAGGGTGGCGGCTTCGTTGAAAACCGGGATGATAACTGCGTTGACCATATATCAATGATAGCGCAACATCGGACCGGATGGAGGCGAAAGAAGCGCAATACTAATCGTCGAAGGATACCTCCACTTCGAAGCCGTGGCCGTCCACCTGGAACGGGATTGCCAGGACAGGCCCGCTGGTGACGCTTTCGATCTCGTGGCCCGGTCCTTTGATCACTGTGGGGAGCCCCGCTTCGAACACAAATCCTAGTTCGTTGAATCTGCGTCTGGAATCACCGCTTATCATGTTGGTCAGTTCTCCCACTGCATCGGAGACATCCTGGTCTATGCTGGTGTATTCCATGCCCAGCATGCCGCCCACGATTTTGCAAATAGCCGCCGAGGAAAAGGAGATAATGATGACTCCTTTTTTGACTCCGGCCAGCCCTATCACGCCGGAGATATCCCCCGTGGCTTTCTTTCCTGATTTCAGGAAGACTTCGCCTGGTTTCGGGTTGATCATGGCCATGGTGGAGATGACGTTAATCGCCGCATCTTTCACCGGGTCAATCATTTTGGTTTCCATGGTATCTCCTTTGGTATCACAGCTTACTTGAAAGCGCCGATTTGTTCAATCCTATCCAGGGCCGCAGTAACCAGCTCCACGAAGACCTCCCTTTGCTCCTTGTCGAACTTGTACAAAAGGTCCGCGGCGATTCTGTCGGGGATGCGGTTCATCAGACCGGAGAGCGCGTCGCCCCGGTCCGCCAGGGAGATCCATGTTTTCCTCTTGTCGGAGGCGTCTGGTTCTCTGGCGAAAACGCCTTTTTTCACCAGGTTGTTCACCGTCCATGTGGTGGAGCTAGGTGGCATGGAAAGCGCCTCGCCGATATGGCCTATGGTCATCCTCTCGGATGCGGCCACAAGCTTTAGCGCCTTGCGCTCCGTGTGGCTTAGCTCCTTGGCCAGAAGTGGCAGGGTGGATTCGATCTTCTGGTACCTATCTATGATCAGGTCCACAAGCCGCTTCACGGCATCGGCGTCTCTCACTTGCTATTCCCGCCGCTTTCGACTTTGCCCTTCATGGTGGCTTCAGCTTTCCTTGTGAAGTTCCAGCACCTGGGCCATCCTGTCCACACTCTCGATCTCGGTGACCCCCATTTTCTCGGCCATCCCCATGAGCGAAAGCGCGCCCAGCCCATCCTCCATCGACTTGCTGATATCGCCGAACAACTTTTCCACGCTTTCTCGGTCAGGATCCACCGGTTCCGGCGCGGGATTGAGCATCTCACCGTTTAAATTTGCCATCACTTCGGCCACTTTCACATGCTCCAAAGGCCTCTTGATCAAAAACCTTTCCCCTCCAGCGTCCAGGAAAACAATGATGTCGAGCTTGTGCAGTTTACGTAATATTTCCCCGTAAAACTCGCTGGTGATTTCCAGCTTTTGTTGCACGCTGAATGGGTCCACCGGGCCCTTGTCGGCTATATACGCCCGGGCCGCGTCCAACAGTATCCTGATCGCGTAGTAGTGGGAGTATTTGCGCCGGTCGAAGCCCTCCTTCTTTTTTGACTTCACCTCCTTGGGGTATTGTATGGCGTATGCGATGACCGATCCCCCCAGGACGATGAGCCAGGTTACATACAACCAGAAGAGAAAGATGGGGATAATAGCCAGGCCTCCGTACACATCCTTGTAGCTGGCCCACTCCCGCAGGTACCAGTTGAAAACCAGTTTGGCCGTCTCGAACATTCCACTGGCGATTACCGCCCCCCAGATGGCTGGCCGGAAACGGACGTTTGTGTTTGGGATAAGCCGATAGATCAGGAGAAAGGCCGTGGCAGTGAGCAGGAAGGGTGTTCCCTTGAGCAGGAAGCCCTGGTCATATCTATACTCAGCGTAGGAGGGGCTGGCCGCCAGCGCCTGGACTTTTGCCGTCAAGTATATGGAGCCTGCGATAAGAAATGGAGTCAATGTGACAGTGAACCAATAAACCACGAATTGATTTATCGGGGGTCTGGGCTTATCCACCTTCCATATCATATTGAAGGCTGATTCAATAATCGACAAGACCCAAATAACCAGCGCGATCAGGAATAGCAAACCGAGCACCGAGACAGGCGCCGCGTTGGTCTTGAAAGTCTCAAAGCTCTTTTTCACGGAATCGGCCAGATCCTGGTTTGGTGGAAGGAACTGATCGAAGAAGAACTCCAGGGCGGTTTCACTGGTGACTTTTATCTCCTGTCCATCGGTGGTTGAGATGGAATCGGCAAGGTTGACAGACGACAGGATGGATAAAGAGACCGCCAGCAGGGGGGCCAGGGTCAAAAGAGTGGTGTATGCCAGGGAGGCGGCGAAGGTGGGGCAGTTGTCCCACCAGAATTTCTCGGCGATTTCCAGGCCGATCTTCACCCTCCACGCGAACCATCTGATGGCCCAGTTGGAGCTTTCCTCCAGATTGGTGTTCAAGGTCTCTATTGATCTGGCGTAGAGGCTTCTCCCCTCCTGCCTGCCGCCATCTATCTGCTGGGTGGTGGTTTTATCCGGCATGCCAATTGCCTCCTAGGCTGGGACGCGTTTGGAGGCGCCGAGCGGATTCGAACCGCTGAATAGAGGTTTTGCAGACCTCTGCCTTACCACTTGGCTACGGCGCCGTGCAATAATCATGGAAATGGACCCAAAACATGTTCAATGTTTGATGATAACATGAAAAGCGGATTTTGTATCCGCGTAAGCGCATAAAGGTCAATGAATTGTGCCCATCCTGCCGGAAAGCCGGAGTGTCCGGGCAAAAACAGGGCCAAGGTTCCTATTTGGGGATATCCTTTTTGAGAGACTCCAGGCCTTTTTGCGCCTTGGCGTTTCCTTGATTTGCCGCAAGGTTGAACCATTTGATGGCAAGGGCCAGGTTCTTTTCCGTCCCTGTTCCGTTTGCGTACATCAGCCCCAGGCTGTACTGAGCCGATGCCAGCCCTTGATCGGCGGCTTTGGAGTACCAGCGCATTGCTTTTGATAGGTCGCGCTGCACGCCCCTGCCGCTGGCGTACATGGAAGCGACATATTCCTGGGCTTGCGCGTCCCCCTTGTTGGCCAAGGGGTGAAATAGTGTGAAGGCCTTTTTGAAGTCCCCTTTCCTGGCCGCCTGCAATCCTGCCTCCAGGGCGCCTGTTTCCGCCGCCTTCAGGATATCGACGATTTTGTGGCTCCCCATCTGCCAGGCCAGCATGCGGGCTGTTTTGCCATCCTTTCCCTTGGCCTTGACATCAGCCCCACGGCGCACCAGCAGGTGTGTCATCTCCACATTTCCTCTGCTGGAAGCGATCATGAGGGGGGTAATCCCCATCTGTCCATCACGGGCGTTTACATCGGCGCCCTTGATCACCAGGAGTTTTGCCACATCCGTGTGACCGGCCAGCAAGGCGGCCATGAGAGGCGTCGCGCCCTTTAGGTCCCTGGCGTTCACGTCGGCGCCCTGCTCGATTAACAGTTGGGAGGTCTCCAGCTGGCCGGAGCCCGCCGCCGCGATTAACGCGGGCCTGTTATAGAAATCCTCCTTGGTATTCGGGTTGGCGCCGTTTTTCATCAAATATCCGGCCATTTTGCTGTCTCCCATGGCCGTGGCGATCATCAAGGCGGTCAGTCCGTTGGCGTCTTTCAGGTTCACGTTCGCCCCCCTTTCCACCAGCTTTACGACCAGATCATAATACTCGTTGTGGACGGCGGCCATCAGGACCGAGGCGCCCAGGCGGCTGTCCTGCACATCCAGATCCGCGCCCTTATCCACCAACAAGCCTGCCAACGCCAGTTGCCGCGATTTCACCGCATACCATAGCGCCGTGGCGCCGGACACGTTATCCCGGGAGTCCAGGTCAGCGCCTTTTTCCACCAGAATCCTGGCAATCTTGAAATTCCCGCGCATCATGGCGTCCACCAAGGCCGTCCTTTGGTATCTGCGCTCCGCCACATTCATGTCGGCGCCCTTGTCCACCAGATACTCGACTGTTTTCTCCTGGTCGTTAACAGAGGCGGCGAACAAAGCCGTGAGACCGTACATATCATCGATGGCGTTGATGTCCGCGCCATATTTGAGCAGTATTTTGACCGTGCCCAGGGCGCCGATTTCGGCTGCGGCGATTAGCGCTGTTTTCCCTGTGACATCGCCCTTGGAGTTTGGGTCCGCCCCATTCCGAAGCAGCCTTTCTATGGACTTTGAATTGCCCTCCCTGACAGCGGCCAGTAATGCGGCCCCCTCCGGAGTAGATATGTCAACTCTGGAAATATCGGTCCCCTCCTCCATCCTGGGATTCGCCGCTGCAAATTCCTCATGGGTGGGCATATGAAACGGGTTGCCAGAGGAACACCCTGTGATGGCAGACATCAAAAAAACAAGAGTATATAGACAAGCCCTTTTCATTCTTTCGCCCATCGGTCCCTCCTGGGTGTCAACACCAATGATAATCTTTTATTATACCACGACATTTGGCATGATTGACATTTCCCCCTCACCCATGTAGATTGCATTCTTGTTAGCTTCGGGCCGGAAACTTCATTTTTCCTCAAGAGTTGTATACATCGGATCGCTTAAGGATCGTCTCATGTTCAAACGAATCGTAAAGGCCCTGTTGGACGCGGTTATCGCACTTTATGTGGTGGTCGTTGTTTATTATCTTGCCTACGGCCCGGACAGGTTCACCCTGATGGGGATCAGGATTGTCATTGAGGATCTGTTCAATCCGGTAATCATCCTCTTTTTCGCTGGGGGACTGCGCGGCTTGTTAACTGTCACCTGGAACAAGAAGGCTATTTTCGATGCGATCATCATATCGATTTCCACCGTGATGGCCCTGGGCGCCATGGAAGCCTTCTACCGTATTAAGTATCCTGACGACATGAATCCGCCCCGGTTCACTTTCAACAATGAAGGCAAGACTTCGAATAATGACCGGGGCCCCTACTCTGGCGGGCCGAAGCGGCAAGGTGTGCAAAGGATCATGGTGCAGGGGGACTCGATCACCTATGGCGTGGCCGTGTCCGACTACAAGGACCTGTATCCATACAAGCTGTTGGCCATTCTTAACCAGGACGCGCCCAACTATGACATGCAGGTATGGGCCGGCGGGGGGATGCAGATTGATTACCATGCGGAGAACCTGGCCAAGGTGGGGCTGGAAGTGGATCCCGACATAATTGTGTATCAGTGGTTCGTAAACGACACAGAGATAATGCTGGGCCGACCAAAGCCGATGCTGGCCGCGTGGAGGAAAAACCCTCTCCACCCGATCCTGGAGAGAATCTCGATCGTCTACCGGCTGGTGGACAACCGTCTATACACCCTTGCATACCAGCCCGGAGTCGCCTACGCTGAATATCTGCGGGAGAATATGGTCCCCTACAGGAAGGGATGGTGGCTCTTCGCCAGGGAGTTTCATAAATGGGCTACATACGCCAACGGCTTGGCGGACAGGACCATCATGATGATGTATCCCTCCCTTCCATTCCAGGGCGAATACCCTTTCGCCCCGATAAACAAGGCTGTGGTATCGCTCACCCATCCCCATTCCATGAGAATCCCCGCGGCATATCTCCCCAAGCGCGATGGGCTGGAGGAGGAGGGGCATAACACCACATATGAGCTGGCCCGGGTGGCCCGCAGAGGAAAGACTCTTAAGGGACATCTGGCATACGGCCCATATATTAACTTCGGAAAGGGGCCCCACCAGGCCACGTTCAACCTGAAGCTTCTGGATCAGGCTCCGAAGGAGGCGAAGGTGGCTTTGCTGGAAGTGGCCACCGGTATCGGCCAAACCATCCTGGCCTCACGCCTGGTTCACGGGCGGGATTTTTCCCAGCCTGGCCAGTGGGAAGAGTTCACCATCCCTTTCGCGGTAGAGGTCCGAATGCTCGAAGAGGTGGAGTTCAGGATCGAGTGGTTCGATGAGGCGGATCTGGCGGTGGACACCGTCGATGTGCCGGTGGATTACAAGGTGGAAGTAGTGGATCCTGTGGACAGATTGAAAACGTTCAATACCCACGCCCGCCTTTTCGACGCCCATCCCAGCCCCCGCGCCCACACCGCGCTGGCCGAGGCGTTGGCCGAGCAGATAATCAAAGGTCCGTGAAGGCTATTTCGTGAGTTTGAACAAGGGCGCCAGGCCCTCCCGAATCAAAATCTTTTTCCAGCGGCTGCTCTGGTTTCTGATCGCTTTATATTCCGTATGCCTGGCTGTATACGCAATCACTGGCCCGATCCAATTCAAGGTTCTGGGCGTCATGATCCGGCTGAACGATCTTTTCACGCTGGTGACCATCTTTTGCCTTGCCTGGTTCTTCCAGATACTTCTGGCTCTGGAATGGACCAGGCGCAGGCGTGTGGCCGCCATGGTGATTGTCGCCTCACTGGTGGGGCTGGGGGGCGCTTCGGAGATCGGGCTACGGCTCGCATATCCACGGGAGATGAGCCTCACCAACTATATCCACAACCCCCAGGCCCCAAACCGGAAAACCAGCCGCGGCCCCTATTCCGCCGCGCCCCGTGATGGGTCCGTCACGCGGATTCTGGCGCAGGGGGGGAGTGTATCATGGGGCGACGCCGTGGCGGACTGGAAGGAGCTGTACCCATTCAAGCTGATGGCTCTACTGGAGAAGGCGCCGGGAATATACGACATGCAGGCATGGACTGCTCCTTACTCGCGAACGGATAGCCACAGCGGCGTGCTGGAGCTGGAAGGAAATAATATATCTCCGGACATAATAATCTATCAATGGTCCCCGAACGACATGGAGGTGTGGCGCCAGTTGTCCGATGACCTCCGCGCGCCATGGCAGAAGGGAAAGGTCCATAAGGTCCTATCGCGCTGGTCTATCCTCTATCGTTGGCTGGACAGAGAGATAAAAGAAGTCTTTTACCAGGGGGGAAAAGAGTACGCCAGGATGATTGGTGATAATTATCTGCCTGGCGGCTGGGGATGGTGGAGTTTCGAACAAACGTTTCACAAGTGGGCAACTATTGCCAACACCTTGGCGGACCGGACGATCCTGGTGACATATCCCGACTTGCCGTATTGGGGCCAGTATCCCTTTTCCAAGGTGGTGGAAAGCGTGAAGGCTCTTGCCCTGCCTCATGTGATGAAAGTTCCAGCGGCGAGCCTGCCGAAAAGAACCGGGGTGGAGGAGGAGGGCTTGGGCTCCACTTACCAAAAGGCCAGAGTGGCCCGCAAAGGAGCGCTCAGGCCGGGCATTCTTACATTCGGACCGTACATGACAATGGCTGGAGGAGCCCATGAGGCCATATTCAACCTGAAGCTTTTGGCGCCCTCGCCCAAAGTGGGCAGAGCGGCGCTGCTGGAGGTTATTTCAGAGGGCGGCCGCAATATCCTGGCTTCGCGAGTTGTTCGCTCCGGTGACTTCTCCGACCCAGCGAAATGGGAATCGTTCTCAATCTGTTTCCGTGTGGCGCCGCCGATCGTCCATGACATCGAATTTCGAATCGAGTGGTTCGGGGAGGTGGACTTGGCGGTGGACACGATAGACGTGCCGGTGTTTTACAGAATCGAGCTGGTGGACCCGATGGAGAAGCTTAACGCCCTCGAGACTGGTTCCGATATGTTCGACCCTTATCCCGGGGCCAGCGCTCACTCCATCCTGGCCCAAATCCTCGCCGACCACATATTAAATTCGAATCCGGTTTTGCCGTATAATAGACCTGACCATTGCATTAAAGGCGCGAATAAAGGTGAAATTATGACCAACGATGCCGTCGTTGATTGACTTATGATCGTGTATTTTTAACATCGGTTCTCTAATGAAAGAATTCGGCCTAAGGCGGATTTTGAAGTATCTGGCCAACATAGTCATCTTCGTCTACATAATGGTGACGATTTTTTATATCGCGCATGGCCCTGTTTCGTTTTCATTTCTGGGGGCGCAAATACGCCTGGAGAACCTGTTCAAGCCTTTTCAGATCCTGTTGGCGGCTCTCCTTTTGCGGGGGGCCTTCTCCCTGGCCTGGAACAAAAAGACCCTCTTCGACGCAATAATCCTCTCCATCTCCACCATTATGGCGCTGGCGATGCTGGAAGGGTACTTCAGGATCAGGTATCCCGAGGAGATGATACCTCTGCGCTATGTATTTAACGATGCCGTCCAGAACGGCGAAAACGAAAGGGGGCCATATTATTCCGGGCCGCCAGGGCCGGAAGTCACCCGGATCATGGTGCAGGGAGATTCGGTGACCTGGGGGATAGGAGTGACGGACTGGAAAGATCTCTATCCGAACACTCTTCTGGGGATACTGAATAAAGGGGGCCACAAATATGATATGCAAGTTTGGGCGGTGCCTGGGATGCAGGTGGATTTCCACGCCAAGATGCTGGCCCATGTCGGGGCGGAGGTGGAGCCCGATATTATCGTGTATCAATGGTATGTGAACGATGTGGAGATATGGGCCGGTCGACCGGATCAATCGCCGGATCTTGCAGCCTGGAGAAAGAACCGGGTGCAAATTCTCCTCTCCAGCAGGTCCCTCTTTTTTCGCTTCGTCGATTCGCGCCTGTGCGCCCTGTTTTTTGAGGATGGGCCAAAATACGCGAGATACCTGCAGGAGAATATAATCCCCGGCAAGAAGTACTGGTGGTTTTTCGAGTTGGAGTTTCACAAATGGGCGACCTACGCCAACTCCCTGGCGCAACGGACCATCATGATGACTTTCCCTTCCCTGCCCTACAGCGGCGAGTATCCTTTCGCCAAAGTCACAGACTCCGTGGTTGCCCTTACCAGGCCCCACCTGATGAAAATCCCGGTGGCCTATCTGTTCAAGCGGGTGGGGACAGAGGAGCGGGGGCATGGGGGCGTGTACGAGGAGTCCCGCGTGGTCCGGGTGGGATCGGTGGGGCTTGGGCACCTGGCATTTGGCCCATACATGGTCATGCCCGGGGGAGATCACCTTGCGGTGTTCAACATGAAACTCCTGGCCCCCGTCCAGCCGCGGGCCAAGGTTGCCCTTCTGGAAGTGGCCTGCCAGGAAGGAAAGAAAATCCTGGGGTCCCGCATGATCACAGGCGCGGATATGGTTCACCTCGACGCATGGGAACAGTTCACTATCCCTTTCACCGTGGAAGAGCCGATGTCGCCTGATGTAGAGTTCCGGATAGAGTGGTTTGGCGAGGCGGACCTGGCCATGGACACCATTGATGTACCGGTGGACTATAATATCGAGGTGGTGAATCCCATGGATCGGCTGAAAACCTTCAACACCCACGCGGGGCTTTTCGAGGCCCATCCAGGTGTCCGCGCGCATCATGAGATGGCCAGGCTCCTGGCCGAGAAAATAATGGAAAAGCCAACTGGTGATAGGGTTGGGCCGGGCACAGCTTTGGCCAAATAGACACAACCTCCGGTTTTTTTAAGGAACATATGAACAGTTCTGATAGGCCGGGAGGGCAGAGTGGTGGTTTACGAGGCAGGCCCTCTTGACAAATCATTCGCCCCTGTTTAACCTCTAATCCATACACTAATTATCGCCAGGACGGCCCATGACCGAAAAAACACCCGCCCAGTTGGAGAACGAGCTCATCGAAACCTTTCTGATCGCCATGAAAAAGGGGATGACTGCGGATGAATTTTTCTCCGTGGCTGATGCAACCCTGCAGCATCTTCGCGGCGGAATGAAAAATCCCGTTCTGGAAAAGATCATGAACGACAGCGCCACCACCGAGGACGTTAGGCAAATGATGGCGTTGTTGAAAAAAGCGGAAACCTAGACGCTTCTGGCTGGCTTGGTCCCGGCCACCGGATTCTGACTAACTGGCGCCCATCAATCCCCCGTATACAAGGGGAGCGCGCCGGGGGGCATATCCTTCAAGCGCGGCGCGATGGCGTCCTTTTCGGAAAGCCGCGCCTCTTTGAGCGGCCAGTCTATCCCGATATCCGGATCGTTCCACGATATGGACTGAGCAGAGTCCTTCACATACACATCGTCCACCTTGTAGCCGACCACCGCCCGGTCACTAAGAGTCATAAACCCGTGGGCGAATCCTCCCGGTATGGCCAATTGCCGCCGGTTCTCCGAGGAGAGCAGGGCGCTTTCCCATTTTCCATAGGTGGGGGAACCGATACGGATGTCAACCACCACGTCGAATATCTCCCCCTCCATCGCCTGCACCAGCTTGGCTTGGGCGTTTGGGTTTTGGAAATGAAGACCGCGAAGCACACCTTTCGTCGATACGGAAATGTTGTCCTGAATCCAGTCATATGCCATTCCGGCCTGTTCATACCTTATCTTGTTCCAGCTTTCCAAAAAAAGCCCCCTTGAGTCCGGGAACACATCCGGCTCAACGATCACCACCCCAGGCAGTCTGGTGTCAATAACTTTCACAGATACTCCTATACCTCCTCATCGCAGCCCCAACCTTTCTCCATGATATTTACCCGAGGTGACGTCATCCACCCACTTGAGGTTTTCCAGGTACCATCGTACGGTTTTGCGTAGCCCCGTCTCGAATGTTTCCTTCGGCCGCCAGCCCAGCTCTCGTTGCATCTTCCCCGCGTCAATTGCGTATCGATGGTCATGCCCAGGTCGATCCTTGACATAAGTGATCAGACCTGCTCTCTTGCCTATTTTGCTGTCAGGGGCCAGATCGTCGAGAATATCTAGTATTTGCGTAACCACTTCGATATTGGTCTTCTCCGTGTCTCCGCCCACGTTATATGTCTGGCCGGGCCGCCCCTTTTCCAGCACAGTTTCCAGGGCTTCGCAATGATCCTGCACGTACAGCCAGTCTCGAATATTTTTTCCGTCGCCATACACGGGGACCGGCTCGCCGGAAAGCCCCTTCAATATCACCAGGGGAATCAGCTTTTCTGGAAACTGGTGGGGGCCGTAGTTGTTGGAGCAGTTAGTGATGATGCCGGGCATGCCGTATGTGTTCACATATGCTCGCACCAGATGGTCCGATGCCGCCTTGGAGGCGGAGTAGGGAGAGTTGGGCGCGTAGGGGGTGGTCTCCGTGAACTTTCCCGTGGGGCCCAGGCTGCCGAATATCTCGTCAGTGGAAACATGCAGGAACCTGAAGGCCTCCCGTCGGGGACCTGAAAGGCCTTCCAGATAAGCCCTGGCGGCCTCCAGCAGCTCGAAGGCGCCCACGATATTGGTCTGGATAAAATCTATAGGCGCTTCGATGGACCTGTCCACATGAGATTCGGCGGCAAAATTTACTATGGCGCTTACATCATGTTTTTTAAGAAGCGACGCGACAAGCTCTCCATCGCGGATGTCACCATGGATGAAGGTATGGGCCGGGTTGTCCATCACCGGCGCCAGCGTGGCCTTGTTCCCGGCGTAGGTGAGCAGGTCCAGGTTTACTACCTTGGATTTGCCACCTATGATCTGGTCAATGACGAAGTTACCACCGATAAAGCCCGCGCCCCCGGTGACCAATAATGTTTTCTCAGACATACTCTATACTGTTCCAATAGTTGGGATTAATCGACGGCCTGCGTTGTCAACACGACACGATAACCGGATAAGATAAAAAACGCAAGAAAGACACAAGATGCGGCAACGAATATTGGGCTTGTCAGCCCGGGGCGCGCCGCTTCTTGGCTCTTGTACAGCAATCTCTCCTGGCGCGCGACGACCTTTAAAAAAGCCCCCGCATCATAATAGGCCCCCTATACACAACTTCCGGCGATGCAGGAGTTGGCCGGGGCCACGCAAGTGGTTCCGCACGCTCCACAGTTTAGGGCGTCTGTCAGTGTGTCCACGCATATCCCGTTGCACGAAGTTCTTCCGGTCGCACAGCTGGCTCCGCAGGCTCCGGCCGAGCAGGACTCCCCGATGGAGCAGGTGTTTCCACAGGCGCCGCAGTTGTCTGCGCTGGTTTTCAGGTCGACACATTTATCCTGGCAAAGAGACTGGGAAGATGGGCATTTGATGGTGGATTGCGGCATGGCGCTAACCTCGGTTTCCGGCGGCGCGCTCTCTGTGCCTTTTTCTGTGACTCCGGTCACTATGTAATAGTAGGTTATCCCGTTGGACAAACCAGTGTGCAGATAAGCGGTGCTTTTCAGGGTTGTCACTTTCGTGCCGGCGCGCAGGTTTTCGCGCGCCACGGAGACGCCTGCTTCCGTGTCCCAATACAGGTTATAAGTGGCGGCGTTTTTGGACTGGTTCCATGTGAGGAGAACCTGTCCATCCAGAGCCATGGCCACCAGGCCTTCCACCGGATCTGGAGGCGCTTCCGTCTGGTTGCCACAGGCCTGGAATTTGATGGTGGCGGTGAACAGCAGAAATAGAGTGGCAGTGAACAGCAAAATTTGGGATTTGGTCCTGGTCATGCATCCTCCGCAAAGCCGAGCCCGAGTGAAATGAGACTATCATCGGGCCGACAAGTTAGGCATAAAGAAGCAGTTTTCATAGGTGCTGTAAGATACTGTAATGCAGTGGGCCCTTTGTGTAAAGCATGTAAAACAGGGGACATGAAACATTGAGCTGCTAACGCATTTTACCGGGCATTAAAAGCCCATGATTATTCCAATATCCACGTTGTACACCGAGTAGGTGGCTCCAGCGGGGGAGAAGCTGTCTTTTTGGTCATCCACGGTGGAGTAGCGCAATTTCAACGAGAGAAGCTTGCTTTTGGAAATGCTCCATCGCAGACCGGGCTCGATATAAAGCTTGGTCCTGCCTCCATCGTGCAGGTAGTCGTCTTCCGGATAATCGTTGGCGGCCACGCTTTTGTAACCAAGCACGCCAGTAAGGACCAAAGCGTCGGATCTGGTCCAGGCCGTCTCCAGGAAAACCTCTGTAGAGTTGGCGTTGGCGTTGCCGGTCTCCGACTTGTATTGCTCATCGGCATACAAGCGCTCGTTTTTATCCTGCTGACGCTCCAGAGCCACCAGGGATGTGGATAAGGAACTGCCCCAATCCCTGAAAAGGCGTATTTCCAACGCCATGATATCTCCATTGCGGAAAATATCCTTGCCATTTTGTTTGTCATGCCCTTGCGAGGTCCGGGACAGGTTCAACAGCGCGGACCCCCGATCACCGAAGCTGAACAGGACGCTGGCCAGCGCCAGAAGGCTGTCGCCAGGATCGAATTCATCCTGCTCCCTGTCGCTCATCGGGTCATAGGCTCCCGCCGTCAGGTAGCGAGCGCCCAGCCCCCAGGTTATTCGGCCTGTCTGGTAGGAGAGCGCCAGGTGGGCGGCCATGTTCATCCCGGAGCCGTAGTTGTTGAGCAGCAGCAGATCCTCGTATATGTCGTCGGTAATGCTCCTGCTCAGCTCCTCGGAGGTCTGGGTGGCCTGCCCCGTGGGGAGGCCAAGATCCACACCGAACCGGGCTCGCAGGGCGCCACTTTTAACGTTGTAGAAGCTGGTCACGGCTGTATCCGTCACGGTGGAGCGTTGATATCGGTCGGCGGCGGCTCCAGTAGTGTAATCGACGGCGGCGTAGGAGGAGGTGAAACCCGCGCCCCAGGTGGGGGAAGCGTAGATCATCTGCAGATAGGCGAGGCTCTGGGAGCCTTCCACCCCACTTCCGGAGGCGCTGAAGCTTCCTATGTTGGAGAAGATGCCCACCGTCAGCGGCTTTGTGGAATCCTGCTCGGCAGATGCGCCAGCGGCGGAAAGGGCCACGGCGGCCGCGAGAACCGAGATAACGAATCTCATTATCCTACCCCTTTATTCAGTCTTATTTAATGGTTATGACCACGGTCCCGGTGACTACGCCCCCACCCGCAGGTGAGCCGCTGGTCATGCCTGCCTTCCCTCCATGAACCAGCGTCGAATCCAGATTATGCAGAAGCGAGTTCATTTTCTGGCTGGCGAGCGGCATGGACACCTGCTTGCCCAGGTTGGCTATCATAAGATCCGTGGAGGCGGCCACCGGCGGCGCGGGCTGGAAAGTGTTTCTTATCTTGAAAAGCATATCGTCCGGGATTATCGTTGGCTGGGCAGGGGCGCGCCTGTCCCCAACAATGGTCATAAGGCAGCTTGTGAGGTGTATCATCGTCTGGGAGTCGTCCCTGCCCTGGACATATACCTTGCTCTTACCCTGAAGCTCCGGCCTCCCGCATATGGCGGAGCCCTGCATGTTCATGGGATTATCCTCATCTTCCATGCCCGGAGGCAGCACCGCCACAGTGGTAATGTCCGGCTCGGGAACCTCGGTCACAAAATCGGTCCCCGCCACACCGGCCACCGCAGTCTTTGTATGGTATTCGAACTTGGAGGATCCGGGAGAGAACCGGGAGACCAGGGAGCGAACCTTACCCAGCGCCAGCCCGAAAACAGAGGTAAATCCCCCGCCTGATTCCATTCTGGAAGAGCGGATGGTCATGTCCGTGTTCTCCGAGAGCTGGATACGGTTTCCATTATCGAACCTTATCTCTACAAAGCCGCCAGGGCCGGTTTTGATCCTGTCCCCTTCGGCCATGCCCGTTCCAACTTTCACATCGTACTCACCGCGATCCTGGAAGGAGATATAGCTGACGCCCCCAGTCACCCGGACAGCCTTTGCCGCCATTGGGGCTGCCTGGCCTATAGCCGGGATGAGTAAAATTGCGAAAGCCATTAATAGCGTCGATGGGCCCGATATTCCGATTCCCTTCATTTCACCCTCCAAATAGCAGGATCACTTTCGGTTCCTGCCCGCTTGATTTACTATCACGCCTCGATTGTATCATTTCACCATCTGCTTTCGTATTCCAAAGCCCGTTAGAAAGAAAAGGCGAAGGTGGCGGCCACCGGCGCGTTCACTCCATCAGAGACCGAGCATTTCACAGTATCCGGCGAGCAGCCATTACAGTTCAAGTTTCTTGAGTTCGCCCCCATCCCGGTTTGGAGGCAGGTCGCCGATCCCGTGGTTGCGAAGCTAAAGGTAAGCGGGTCCCCATCCGCATCGGTGGCGCTGCATACCAGATCATAGTTACAGGTAGAGACCCAAGAATTTGTAAGAACGACAACGGGTGGCGAATTGGCCGGTGGCGGCGCGGGCGCGTTCACCGTCACAGATGCGGTGGCCGCTCCTCCACGCCCATCGCTCACGGCGCAGGTGAATGAGAAGACACCGTAATTGGGGATGGTGAAGGAGGCCTGCTGCCCCTCGGCTGTCCAGCCGCCGGGACCGGACCATTTGTAAGCCAGCTTGTCATCCGGGTCCGGGTCCGAAGCGGAGCAGGCCAGCGAGATCACATCCCCAGGCTTGGCTTTGGCGGGGCTGGCGGAGATGGAGTTTATGGAGGGAGATATATTCACCAGCAGATCGAATGCCAGGTTCAGGGACGCGCCAGTGACGACCTCTATGGTAATAGTATCGGTGAAGGTAACGCCCCTGTCGGTGTATATGATGACTGTGAAGGTACGGAGACCTGGAGTTATCGAAAAACTGACGGATAGGGTGGCAAGATTCACGGGAAGCACCAAAGTGTCCATTCCCTCGCCAGAGATGGTCAGAGAGATGCCAGTCACATATGGGGGCAAAGAGGCCATGCTCTGCCCCGAGGGAGGATAGAGGGCCTGGGTGGATCTGTCGTAAGTGTAGCCCTCGGGAAACGAAAGAGAGATACCAGCCTCATTGGTGGATGGCGCCCCAAGCTGACCACCACCGGCGCACCCTCCAAGGAGCGCTGTCCCGGCGACAATCAAGGAAAAAACGCCAGTTGAAATATATAGTCTCATGCTACCCCTCGACAAATGTTATCAAGCGCCACATCTTTTATCAATCCACCAGACACCGTCGATTCTACTCCAATATCAAATTAAAATGAACAAAATGAGTTATTCGCCGTCATCGTCGCAGCTGTAGGTTGCATCGATTTCATCACGCAATTATAGTTCGTTCCTAAAGGCGCAGCGGCGTAAATATCGAACATGAAGGGTGAAACCCCGATAGTCCACAACAGAGTCCCGGTGACGGAAACCGGCGAGGGAGGAGGTGTGCAAAAGCCTCCAACGAATCCCGGGGAGAGGGAGATACCCAGCTTCACGCCGGTGGGTGGTGTGATCATGCAATTAATATCCACAGAATCCCCCACCGCGCCAGCTACCTGCCATTCATCAGTAAAGTAAACATCGCTGGCCATCACCGTTTCATATTTTGAGAGCAGGGTGGCCGAAGCCTTCACTGGTGGATTGAACCCGTCACTGACAATGCATGTGAAGGTGAAATTCCCCGATATAGTGGGGGTGTATGTGTATACGGGCCCAGGGACAGCGCCCATGGGGCCTGCCCATGTGTATGTCAGTGGATCTCCATCAGGGTCGCTGGCGGAGCAGAAAAGCTCTACGGGCAGTCCCACCGGAGAATAAGAGAGTATCGTTTTCATTATCGGCTCCCGCACCTTGGCCGCCAGGATCACCGGAGGCTGGTTGGGATTGGGCGCGTTAACTGTCACCGAAGCGCTGACTACTCCCCCCCACCCGTCGGATACGGAGCAGGTGAAGGTATATAAGCCGTAATCGGGAATGGTGAATGTGGCCTCCTGCCCCTGGGCGGTCCACCCATCGGGGCCACTCCAGCTGTATGTCAGCTTGTCCTCCGGGTCTTGATCGGTGGCGGCGCATGTAAGAGTGATCACATCGGCCGGTTGGGCGATGGTGGCGCTGGCCGTGATAGAGCTGATGATAGGGGAGGCGTTGATTATCAGATTGAACGCCAGATGCAAAGGCGCTCCGGTGACAACTTCCACCGTCACCTCGTCGGTGAATGTAAGCCCGATATTGGTGGTCACCAACAGGGAAAATGTTCTGATTCCAGCCGTGATGGAAAAGCTGACCGAGAGCGTGGCAAGATCCACATCAAGCACCATGGTTTCCATGTCATCGCCGGATATGGTAAGCGTCATCCCGGTCACATATGGCGGCAGGGCGCCTTGGTATTTGCCGGTGGAGGATTGGACGGCGCCTGTAGTGTAGATGGCCCCGGAAGCTCTATCGTACTTGTAGCCTTCTGGCAATTTCAACGTAATGTTCGCCACGGTTTCCGTGGATGAATCGGGGCTCCCTGCGCCGTCGGCGCATCCTGTCAGGACAAGAGGCGCAAACAGAAGGAGCGCAAGAAATGCGGGAAAACTGAAAAGCCGACTATCGTTTCTATAACATCTCATGGCAAACCATTAAAAGCACTAAAACAGTATGGCTATCACCCTGAGCCTTAACCACCAGGCCGGGAAAGACCGCATTATGTTAAAAACACCGGCCCGACGGGCATTTTTACCTTCTAACAGGGGGTCCACACCTGCACGGTGACCGTTTTGCTCACCAGTGGGCTCTTTCCGTCCGTTACAGCGCAAGTGATGTTCCAGTCACCTGGAGCAGGGGGCCATGGACAGCCGTTAATGTCCGGCGCCACATAATTCTTGACTGAGCTTGCGTTGGCTAATACACCGAATTGGTCACTTAATGTAAACGTCAACTTGTCACCATCGGAATCAAAAGCGACGCAAGTTATGTCTAAAGCCATGCCTGCGTCCACAAATGAAGGCGGCAACTTTGTCGTTGAATTAACCAAAGTTATAGACTTCACCACCGGATGCACGTTAGGGGGAGGCGCGTTCACTGTCACGGAGGCCGATGTCCTTCCACCCCATCCGTCACTCACGGTGCAGGTGAATGTGAAAGAACCGTAGTTTAGAATTGTGAATGTGGCATTCGGGCCCGTGGCGGTCCATCCTCCAGGACCGGTCCAATCATAAGTCAATATGTCGCCCGGGTCCATGTCCGAGGCACTGCAGGAAAGCGCTATGACATCATCCGGTTTTGCCAACATGGGGCTGGCAGTGACGCTGACTCCCGAAGGGGGAACGTTGATATTCAAGTTGAAATCGAGACTCAACGGACTACCGCTAACAACTTCCACCGTGATGGAGTCAGTGAAGGTCAGCCCGAAGCTGGTGGTGACTATTATGGTGAAGGTCCTGATGCCAGGGGTGATGGTGAAGGTCACCGCCAATGTGGAAAGGTTCACCTGGTAGACCTGGTCGACCATGCCGGCGCCGGAGATAATCAGCGTTATGCCGGTGACATATGGGGGGAGGGAGGCGTAGTTTTGGCCAGAGGGTGGATATAGCGCTCCAGTGTCCGCATCGTATGTGTATCCTTCCGGAAAGCTCAGGCTCACACCTGTCTGGATCGTAGTCTCTGCACCCGGTTCGTCAGTACCACCCATGCAACCGCTCAAGAGGGGGGCGCCGACGATAAACACCGCCAGAAACGGGATAAGGAAGAATTTGCCTGAATGGAACGCGGAGCCAGAATTCATAACCAATGCTCTCCTACTCGCGCCCAATGTTATTCGGCGCGATTCTATAGCGATACACCTACAAAACCAATTGTACACAACGTATGGTCGCACAATTCATGCAAACTGGCAACGAAAAGGACAATCCCGCCCTGGCCCCTCTCTCCGCCGGTCCGGGACTTAAGTCCGAAACTATACAGCGAGCAAACCAAACAACCATCTATTTAGTATGATTCATAGCGCATGACCCCCATACCTGCACAGTAATGGTTGCGCTCACCGCAGCGTTTTTCCCGTCAGTCACAACGCAAGCGACAGACCAGTCGGCCACCCCTTCGCAGCCGGCAATATTCGGCGCCGGATAGTTGACAACAGCGCTGCTATTCGCGATAACGCCGAATTGGTCACCCAATACGTATGTCAATGGATCGGCTTCCGGGTCTATGGCGATGCACGATATATTCAGGAGCATTCCACCCCATATGCTCCTTGGGGTAAGACCACTTTGTGGATCGATAATGTTTATCGACGAGATCACCGGCGGCTGGTTGCCAGGCCCCGGCGGCGGAGGTGGCGGAGGTGGCGGAGCCGGGGCCTTTACCGTCACGGAGGCGGATGCCCTTCCACCCCATCCATCGTTGATCACGCAGGTGAATGTGAACGAACCATAACTCGGGATTGTATATACAGCCTGCTGCCCCTGGGCGGTCCATCCGCCAGGACCGGTCCAATCATACGCAAGATGGTCGCCTGCGTCCCAATCAGCTCCCTGGCAACTGAGGGCGATCACATCCCCCGGCGCCGCGATTGAGGGGGTGGCGGAGATCCCGCTGACCGATGGAGGCGCGTTAATGATCAGGTTGAATCCCAGGTTCAATGCCCCACCGCTCACCACCTCGATGGTTACGGAGTCGGTGAAAGTTCCAATGGTGGTGGTGACTATGATGCTGAATGTCCGCATTCCTGGTGTAATCGTAAATGTCACAGTCAGGGTGGTGAGGTTCACCGGGAATGACTGGTCCGCCATGCCCGGACCGGAGATGACGAGGACCATACTCGTGACATACGAGGGGAGAGAGGCGCTGGTGTGGCCGGAGGGCGGGTACAGCGCCCCCGTGGCCGGATCATAATTATAGCCATCCGGGAAGTTGAGCGTGACCCCGACCTGGCGGGTGATCTCGGTCTCCTGCTGTACGGGCCCGTCCATGCAACCATACAAGGCCGCGGGAGTGGCGATTAAAGCCGACAACAAGAAGATCAGCAAAGACTTGCCACACGACGAAAAGCGACTGGGATACATGGCGAACAACCTCCCGCACACTCCACATAGACACACCCACTCAGTATTAAATTAGGGCCACGGCACACCTGATTTCAACCCGAACTGGAGTGCCAAATGAGAAAATTGATTTTCACTACACTCTCACGGTTTTGGACTTCAGGCCAAATTTGCTTTATACTCTGCCGTATGCGCCATATTCTATTGTTTATGCTAGCTTTGCCTTTATTGGCCCACCCAGGTCACGCAGAGGTGGTTTCCGTGCCGGTGGACATTACGGTGCAGGTGAAAGAGCAGAACTTTCACAAAGCCCGCCAGGAGGCTGTGGACAGGGCCTTTCGTGTGGCTGTATATCGCGCCACCATGGGGATCATTCCCAGCGGCGGAGATGGCTACAGAGAGACCGAGATAAACGACACGGTGGTGGCCAGGGCCCCCGATTTCGTGGCCAGCTACAAATTCTTGAACGAGTCGATCGACTATTTCAAGCAGGCTTTAACAGTCAATATGGAGGTGACCGTATATCTGGACAGCATATGGGCAAATCTTAAAGGTATGGGCGCCCGGACGATAAAACGAAAAGGGAGAAAGCTGGTGGCGCTGATCCATGAGGAGAGCCTGAGCTTTCTCCAGAAAAGCGATTTCCTGCTGTTGCCTTCCCTCTCCGAAGAGGTGATAGCCACCGCTTTTCGGAAAAACGGATTTATCGTGGACGACAGGAAGCAGATCCACCAGGCCGGACTGGGGCAGCTGGCATTGCAGGCCGTGGAAGGGGATCTGAAAGCCGCGGGTCAATTAGGAGCGGCCCTGAACGCGGATCTGGTGATCGCTGGGAAGACCACGGTGAAGATATCCACCACCGCCCAGGGTGAAAAAGCCATGGCAATTACAAAAGCGGCCCTTTGCACAGCGCCGGATGGGGCCGCGCTGGCTGTCAGGCAGGAATTTAGCGAGATGGAGGCCGATGACGCCACCAGAGGGTCGCTGTTGGCCATTGAAACGGTTGCCAAGTATCTTTCCCGGGAATTTCTGGCTGTGGCCGGCGTTGAGGAGCGCTGAATACCATGGAGGAATTTTGGCTCAAACCATGGATCAAGGTCCTTGGCGCATTATTGGCTCTGATGCTGGCCATGACGCTGGTATACACAGCAAGGGCCGCCTTGGCGCCTTTCGTCATCGCCTTTGGTCTGGCCTACCTTCTCGATCCGCTAATCGACAAAATGGAGACATATGGGATCGGGCGGACTTTCTCCATCCTCTCCCTTTTTGCGTTCATGGCGCTGGCTGCGCTGGCTGTGACAGCGTTTCTTGCCCCATTGGTGGCGGGACAGGTGGAGGCTGTCGCCAACAAAACACCGATGTACATAGAGAGGCTGGAGAAAGCGCTGGCCCCGGTGATGAAGAGCATGGCGCCGGAGGATGGCCCCAGACTCGGCGAAAAAATGAAGGAAAACCTGCAAGGCGCCGGGGATCTGGCGCTGGCGGCGTTGAAGACCCTGGCCGCGGGTGTATGGTCCGGCATCTCAGGCGCCATGGGAGTTGTCGTGGCGGTGTTCAACCTGGCCATCATCCCGGTGGCCGCCTTCTATCTGTTACGCGATTTCGATGATATAGTCGCCTGGGGGGCGGAGCGGGTGCCTCCTCGTCTCCGGGAGAGGATCTTTAGCCTGGCGAAAAGACTGGATATGGTAATGGCCGGGTTTGTGCGGGGTCAGCTTTTCGTGGCGCTGATCATGTCCACTGTGTTGTCCATGGGATTGCTTATCATCGGCGTACCCATGGGCTTTTTTCTGGGCGCTCTGGCCGGGATGGCAAACATCGTGCCCTTCATGCCGGCGGTGGTGGGCTACCTGCCCGCCATGGCGCTGGTGTATGCCGACGGCGGTGGGATGGGTGTATATGTGGCGGTGTCGGCCCTCTTCGCCTTATCCCAGGCGCTGGAGGGATTGGTTATCACGCCCAAGATCCAGGGGGAAGCCACTGGGCTGCACCCGGTAGCAATCATGGCGGCGATGCTGGTGGGTGGCGTATTTTTTGGATTTATCGGTGTGCTGCTGGCGGCGCCCGCAGCGGCGATGCTCAAGGTTTTTCTGGAAGAAGCGGACGAAAACTACATGGCCTCCCGATTCTATACGGAAGGGCGGCCATCTGACAAACCAGATAGCCCGCCGACCACAGTTCTCCGCGATGAATGATATTCAGGGCGCCACCCTCTGGGGGGCGTACCCTCTGGAGGGTTCGGGAAGACAGCCGTCGATGAACCAGCTTGCATGTTGAATGTCATATCGGGCTCGACCCGGAATCCCTCTTTTTCCGTTGACCGATCAGCCAGTTGATCCCTCGTCAGGAAATATTCTAGTTTGGCGCCACCAGCGTCATGGTTCCGCTGCCGGAGTCTATTTCGAACACGAACAGCGAAAGGAAGTTCATCCCCATCAGGGCGCTGACCGGACCTCTTCCCTCGAAATCCATCACCACCGCCTGCACCCCGAAAGCCTCCGCACCCCCCACCTTCACTTTTTCAAGCAGTACCACGGGGACCTGGACACGGCCGGAACTTGTGGCTACCCAGGTCTTTCTGCTTTTGGCCGTGTCATATCCCAGCGCCCTGGCCAGCTTGGTGGTGATCGCCACCATGTCCGATCCTGTGTCCATGATGGCCATGCGCGAGGCCCTACCATTGAATATAGCGCGGGCCTCTAACCCGCGGCCGGAGGGTGTAAATCCGATGGTGGCCCTGCCTTTGGCGAACCCCTTTTGCACAGGCTCCAGGTGCCCCTGCGTTATGCTCACAACCTTCATTTCCACGGCGGAGGAGCGATAGCCCTCCGGAATGGCGGAGAGGGAGTTGGAAGCCCGGACCGATCCGTCGGGGCCGGTCCACCGGTAGACAGTGCCCTGCCCCGATGTGGAAGCCGCGATCACAGCCGCTAATATCCAGGTTTTCATACTCAGTCCGCCACCACGAAGGCGGTATTGAATCCCTGTCTCATGGCGTCTGTCAATGCGAGGTTGGCCTGGTCCATGTCGGCGAAGGGGCCCACCTGCACCCGGTGAAGAGTCTGCCCCCCATCGCCCTGGGTGGGCTGGAAGCGTATGTTTGCCCGTGGAAAACCTAGCCGGTCCCGAACCCTTTCCGCATTGTCCAGGATGGCAAAGGCTCCCACCTGTATCCAGAACACTCCGTGGTAAAAATCAGGCGCCGGGCTCACGGCCACCGGCGGCTCCCCCACGGCCCCCGGCTTTCCCTCGGCCAGCGCGGTGATGGTCACCATGGTGGTTCCTTCTTCCACCACTCCCAGCTTTCCTGCGGCGGCCATGGAAAGGTCGATGATTCTGTTATGCGCGAAAGGGCCTCGGTCGTTTATCCTCACCACCAGGGACCTGCCGTCATCGATCCTTTTCACCTCTACTATGGTGCCCAGTGGGAGGGTTTTGTGGGCGGCGGTTATGGCGTGCATATTGTATATCTCGCCGCTGGCGGTTTTGCGACCGTGGAAATCCCGCCCGTACCACGAAGCCACCCCTGTTTGTATAAAGCCCGCTGAATCGGTGAGTGGGTAATAGGTGATCCCCCGGATGGTGTATGGCTTTGCTCCCCTCTGCAACGCACCGGATCCAGGCCCCCCGGAACCGGATTTTGTGGAAACGCGCTCCGGATGTTTGGCGATCTTGTGGGGGGGGGCGCAGCCCAATGTAGCCACGGCCAGTAATCCAGCCGAAGCAAAGGCGGCTATTTTTTGAAATCTTGTGGTCATCGGTCTATAATCCATCAAAAGCCATGCAAGACATTAAAAGTTCAAAACGGATATGCTTCCCGGGGCCTTCACCGGAACAGCGCCGACGCAGGATCGTCTTCCGGGTAACTCCGGCGGATATCTCTTTCATTGTGATGATCCTTGAGTCATACGATTATATCGCGATTCCGCGCACTATAGATCCGGTGAACGGAATAATGGAGGCGCTTGTCTCGCCCGACTTTCATGGCGAGGCCATGAGTCTGATCACCGCTCTGGCCCAGGAGTCACCCGGACTTTCCATTATTGCCGGGTGATCTCGGAACTATCCGTCTCAAAGGTCATAGTAACTTCTCCCGCGGCTCCGGCCTTGGAGCCGATCGGATTCTTGGTGACAGTGAAACGCACGGCGGCCCCCACGCCCACGGCTTCCCATTCGGCGTTGGTCAGGTGGGTCAGGTGAAAGAAGAAACTGGCGCCATCGGTTCTTTTTATAAAGCCGAATCCGCGGTCGGGAATAAGGGCTTCCACCTGCCCGTCGAAGTAGGTGGAATCCTCATGAGTCTCTTCCTTGTCCATATTGCCATTGATCCCCGCGCTGGTGTATTCGCGCATCTGCTCTTCTTTTTGCTCGGCGAACTTGGCGCGACACACCTCACAGAAATATGGCTGGCCATTGCGCAGCCGCATGGTGGTGGTGGTGAGCCTCCCACCCTCGTGCAGCGGTGAACGGCACTCCACATCCATCTCCACCGGCGACCAGGCTATCTTCTCTATCATGTCGTTGAGCCAGATGATGTGGTAATCCTTAAGCTTTTTCACATCCTGCCGGTCCGAATACATTTTGGCGCACGATTGCCGGATGGAGACAACGGCGATCCGTTTGCCCAGTTGCCGCGTCTTCTGGAAAAGAGGAAAATAGTCCTTATCCCCCACCACCGCCGCCGCTATGTCGTAGCCATCGGAGACGGCGGCGTAATACAGCATGCTGGCGGCAAGGGCGATATCCACGCATTTTTCCCTGGGGGAGAAGGGATCGTCCGCCTCCCGGTCGTCGTGCAGGATGCGCCGCTCCGCATAGTCTATGGGGAAGGCTTCCACCTCGTAATGATAGTCCTCCCGCAGCATGGTAAAAAAATCTTTTCTTTTCCGCGCCCTGTCTTCATCCACCAGGTCGTAATTAATCGGGTATGAACCGAAAAGATATGTGCGGACCAGGTCCAGCTCCCCCAGCCCATTGCGCTCGCGAAGCTCTTTTGCGATAGCCCTGGGCAGGGCGCCGTAGTCTATATGAAAACCGGGTTGTTTTGATTCTTTAGCCAGATGTCTAAGATTGGAATAAAGCCAGGTACCATCTATGAAGACCATTAATTTGGCCACATATACTCCTATTGAGAAAAATTATACTGTATTGCAGGCCCCCCGAGCCTGAAATTTTCATTAAATAATCTTGGAAATTTAACACAAACCAGGCTAGCAGTCAATCTCCGCTATTTTGGCTGATAAGAAATCGCCTGGGGTCTATTCCGTATTGTTTTATCTTTTCCTGCAGGTTTTTTCGGGCCAGCCCGATGGCCCCCGCCGTTCTGGAAATGTTACCCCCATGGCGGCTTAAGGCCCTCTCCAGGAATCCTTTTTCCCATGCCCCCCTGGCCGCTCGCAACGAAAGCGCCTCCCCCTCCTCCCACAGGGTGGCGGGTACAGCCACTCCGGCCGGATGCATCCCTTCCGGCAGGTCGGCCATCATGATGGATTTGCCGGCGCAGATGACCACCGCCCGCTCCATTACATTCTCCAGCTCCCTAATATTGCCCGGCCACTGATGGGCCGCCATCACCGCCAACGCCTCGTCGGAGATAGAAACTATATCCTTGGCCATCTCCTCCCGATACTTCTTTAGAAAATGATACGCCAACGAGGGGATATCCTCCGGCCTGTTCCGAAGTGGTGGCACGGTCAGCGTTATGACGTTTAGCCGGTAGAAAAGGTCATCCCGGAAATTGCCCCGGGCCACCTCTTCGGCCAGGTCCTTGTTGGTGGCGGAGACAATCCGGGTGTTCGTCTTTATAGTTTTTGTCCCCCCCACCCGGGTAAATTCCAGCTCCTGCAGCACTCTTAGCAGCTTCACCTGGGTGGAGCCTGATATCTCCCCGATCTCATCGAGAAACAATGTCCCCATGTCCGCCATCTCGAAGCGGCCCTTGCGAGTGACCATGGCCCCGGTGAAGGCGCCCTTTTCGTGGCCGAACAGCTCCGACTCCAGCAATGTCTCGGGCAACGCCGCGCAGGATACAGTGATAAATGGCTGATTTGCCCTGGGGCTTTTATTGTGGATGGCCCTGGCCAATAATTCCTTTCCCACCCCGCTCTCCCCCTGGATCAGCACCGTGGAGTTGGTGGGGGCCACGCTTTCGGCCAGTCTCAATGTCTTCTTCAGCTCGTAGGATTTTCCCACCATGAACTGCCCCTCCGTGAAGCGGTTCAATTCCTCGCGCAGCATCACGTTTTCGTGGCGAATACCCTGCACCTCGAAAATCTTCCGGATCAGCAACACCACCTCCTCCGGCTCGAAAGGGCGCAGAAGGTATGAGTAGGCGCCTTTCTTTATCGCCTCGATGGCGGTGGGGATGGAGCCGAAAGCGGTGACGATCACCACATCGGTGTCGGGCCACTGGCGCTTTACCTCGGCCAGAAGTTCCAGCCCGTTCATCTCCGGCATCATCAGGTCCGCCAACACCAGGTCGAATGGGCTTTCCTCCAGCATTTTCAGGGCGGCCTTGGCTCTGTCGGCGGTCTCGTGCTCCCACCCGTTGCGTTCAATCATCACTGAGAGAAGCTCACGGTTCTCCAGGCTGTCGTCCACCACCAGAATTCTTTTTTCACTCATGGAGGATATTGTGCCCTATTGGCGGTGGATTGTCACTTTGAGGGGGGGTGAGGCCTGGAAAAGCTGGAATTGATTCCGGGACTGTATTATGCCAACGGTAGCCGGGCGTTAACGGGCTGGGGATGGTATTTATTGTAAGGTGATATATTGTGACTGGCGTTCAAGTATTCATATCTGATATCTGGTCATTTCATCACATCAGAAATATTTGAGGTTTATGATCATGTCCAGGGCCCCTGCGCCCCGACTCCCGACCTACAAAGCCTTCAGATGCTCCCGCATTTTCTCCGCATCCGCCTTGTACCCCTCCAGCTTCTCGCGATCCTTGGCCACCACTTCCGGCGGGGCGCCGTCCACATATCCACGATTCATAAGTTTGCGCGAAAAGAACGCTATCTCCTTATCCACTTTGGCCAGCTCCTTTTCCAGCTTGGCGCGTCTCTCGTCGGCGCCGGTCAGCCCGGAGAGATCCACATAGACCTCCACCCCCCGGGCCACACCCACCACCTTGTTCTCCGGAATATCTCTCGGCCCGGTGGAGATGCGGCCATCGATCCGGGCAAGCCTGTTTATGAAAGGCAATTGCCGACGCAGCATCGGCTCCAGGGCCATGGCGCCCGAAGGCTCCAGAACCACCTGAAGCTGCTGGGAGGGTTTGATCCCCAGTTCGCCACGGATGTTTCGCACCACAGTGGTCACCTCCATCACCGCGCCCATCTCCCCTTCCGCTTCTTCGTCCATGCGTTCCATATCCGCCTCCGGGTATCGGGCGTGGACGATGGAGTCTCCCGCAGGTTTGAACCGCTGCCAAAGCTCCTCCGTTATGAAAGGCATCACAGGGGACAATAGTCGCAGGGTGGTTTCCATCACATGAGCCAGGGTATGGCGCGCTGCGTCGCCGCCAGGTTCGTCTCCGGCCAGCCGTGGTTTTATCATCTCCACGTACCAGTCGCAAAGCTCCCCCCATATGAACTGGTACATGGCTCCGGCGGCTTCGTTGAAGCGGTATGCGTCCAGCGCGGTCCTTGTGGTGTTGATAGTCCGGTTGAGCCTGGAGAGAATCCATTTGTCGGTCAGCTCCAGGTCATCGCGCTCCACACTGGTTTTGGAAAAATCGAATTCCTTGAG
>JAOUMU010000012.1 GCA_029881335.1 Nitrospinota bacterium
CGGACGCACTATGCCGGTGGTACCCAGTATGGACAGCCCCCCCTCCACACCCAGCCGGGGGTTGAAGGTTTTTGGCGCCAGTTCCCGTCCACCGGGGATGGAGACCCGCACCAGGATTGGTTTGTCCGTCACATCCCTCAGGGCCATGGCTATCATTTTTCGCGGGCCGGGATTTATGGCCGGTTCTCCCGGAGGCATGGAAAGCCCCCTGCGGGTGACCGTGCCCACTCCCTCCCCCGCCTCGAACCTGATGTCGCCATCATCCATCCAGCTTACTTCCGCCACGATCCTGGCGCCGTGAGTAATGTCCGGATCGTCTCCGGCGTTCTTCACCACCGCCGCCGTGGCGCCAGTTCGGGTCAATGCCGTATCCACAATTTCCATTTCCGCCGACTCGCCGTTGGCCAGGACAATCTCCACCCGGTTCGGCGCCTGCTGACCCATAAGAATCATCGCCGCCGCCTTGGCAGCCGCCGATGCGCAAGCGCCGGTGGTGTAGCCTGTCCTGAGGGTTTGCGGGGAGTTTGTCATATAAGAGAAGCCCTATTTCCAAAAAAGGTTCTCTCAAATAACTCTCTCAACAATCCATCAGGTCCGCTCATCATCCGGCTCCTTGATAAGCGATTTCACCAGCGCCGACTCAGGAATATGCTCCAGCATTCTTTTTCGCGCCTCACCGATGGTCAGCGGCAGACCGTTGATCGGCACTCCATCGTAATGCTTGAGCTGGTGCAGCAGGGCGGAGACGTATGGCAAGCGCAGGCCCGCGCTCTTTAGCATCTCCTGGTCGCGAAATATTTCCTCCGCTGTTCCGTTCATAATGGCGCGACCGTTTTTAAGGACGAATATGCGGTCCGCGAAAAGGGGCAACAGGTCGATGGAATGGGTGGCCAGCACCACTGTCACACCGGATTCCCTGTTCAGATCGCTCAAGAGGCGCGTCATCCCCTCCTCCCCCATCGGATCCAGGCCTGCGGTCGGCTCGTCCAGGATCAAAATCTTGGGCCCCATGGCCAAGGTCCCGGCCAGCGCCACTCTTTTTTTCTCACCATAGCTAAGATGGTGGACAGCCTTGCCCGCCAGGTGTCCGGCGCACACCTTAAAAAGAGCCTCTTCCACCCTGGCCTTCACTTCCGCTTCCGGCAAATCCATGTTCCTGGGACCAAAGGCCACATCCTCGGCCACGGTGGGGGCGAACAACTGGTCGTCGGGATTCTGAAACACCATACCCACCTTGCCATACAACCGGGCGGAGCTCATCGACCTGATATCCCCCCCTTCCACCAGCACTTGACCCGTCTGCGGCTTGATAAGCCCCACCAGGGCCTTTAGCAGAGTGGTTTTCCCGGAGCCGTTGGAGGCCAGCAGGGCTGTGAACTTGCCATCCTGGGCGATGAAATCCACATCCAGCAACGCCTTGGTCCCCTCCTGATATGTAAAGCTGATTCCCCTTGTTTCCAGGGCGGCGCGAGAGTTTTGTTGTGTCATATCGCCTCAAGGATGATAAAGAGGGCGCCCAGCGCCACAAGAGAACCGGCAGTTTTCATAATCCCGGCGGCGCCCAGCGGCGGCGGTGGATCGTATGGTATCTCCCCGGAGTACCCGCGGACCAACATTGCCTCTTCCACTCTTTCCGCCTTTTCCATGGCGCCCAGCGCGACTGCGCCAGCCAGTGTCCCGGCGGAGGCGAGGGACCGCCCCGCGCTGGAGTATCCTAGCCTCGTTCTCTGGGCCGAACCGATCTCGGCGGCTTTTTCAAATATATCGAAGGTGAAGCGGTACACAAGCATCGCCACTTCCACCCATCCTTTCGGCGCCCCCATCCACCGGAGTGAACGGAAGAGATGATGAGCGGGAGTCACGAAGCTGAACAGCTGTAGCACCGCCACCGCCCCCATCACCCTGGCGGAGATCAATGCGCCCTGGCGTAATCCTTCCTCCGTGGCGGCCATGCCTAACCCTGCGAACTTGAAGATCCCGATCACCTCCCCTGGTGTCATGAAAGTCTTTAGAAGTAGTATCAGGAGGGCAGTGCCCGCCGGGGCGGCGAACCTTAACACCACGTGACGCGCCGGGACCGAGGCCATGTAAGCGCCAATAAAGCCTACCGTGAGCATGAGAGCGGGAAATAGGGGGGAGCTGGCGGCAAGGGTCAGTATCACAGCTCCGAGAGCCACGATCACCTTCACCCTGGCGTCTATGAAGGCCAGCCTGCTTTGGCGAATTGTGAATATATCGGAGAAGAGTTCAAACAACATCGCTGTCCCCTTTTGTGGGATTAGGCGCTTGAGACAGGTATCCGTGATAGAAGTAGCCGAGAGCAAAGCCACCAACCAATCCCGCCAGCAGGAACATCAGAAGGGGGAGGTCGCCCATTCCATCGAACATACCCGAGGTGGGGGGCCGGCCCGCGTCTGCGGCGAATTTGCCGACAACGGTTTCATCGATACCGGCCCATTTCTCCGGGGCCTCCAGCGTCGTGGTTGTATAAAGGCTTTTCATGCCACTACTCCCAATCGATCCACATCCGCCACCTCCGGCCGCCGCCGCATGATAAAACGGTAGGCTCCGGCGGTGATGAATCCTTCCAGGACACCCAGCGGTATCTGGGTGGGGGCGAACGCGGCCATGATCGCCAGGAACATGGAAAACCATTCTCCATCGCGCGCCAACGCCAGCGACATGAATAGCGCCGTGCCGGAGTAGGTGGCCCAGTCGGCGATCAATCCGGCGGCGAAAGCGGAGGCCCATGTTCCTGCGCCAAGGCGCTTGCCCATGTGGAAAACGGCGTATCCGGTGAAGCCGCCAATCACTCCCATGGACATTGTGTTGGCGCCCAGGGTGGAGAGCCCCCCATGGGCCAGGAAGAGCGCCTGGAGCGTCAAAGCCACACTTGCAATGAGCGCCGTGATGGTGGGTCCCATCAATATCGCCGCCAGCCCCACACCACAAGGATGGGCCGTGGCGCCAACCACAGGGACAGGAATGGGCATGCAGGATATGACGAACACCGCGGCTCCCGTCAGCCCTATGAGCGGCTTTACATGGATCGATCTGGCGCTGCGGATCCGAAGGTTTCGCAGCCCCAGGAACACGAAGGGCGCCGCCACGACAAACCATATCCCCGCCCACGAAGCTGGGAGTATTCCTTCCGTGATATGCATGGCCGCCGCATCTGTTGGCCAGGCGGCCAGGAGAGCGGCGAATAACGCCACTTTCATCCAGAATCTCTTCCGCTTCATTTCAGTCATGGTGATGGCAGTGCCCATGCCCGTGATCCTTGTTGTATTGTTCAGCCTCATCCGGGTCCATGGCCACGAACTCCTTCTCCCCTTTAGGCAGGGGAAATTTTTCGCGAGGGTCCAGCTTCATCTGGCGCACATCGTCCAAATCCCCGCTCTCCGCTATTCTTTTCTTCACCAGGGCCGCCAGGCTCTCGTCATAGCCCAGATGCTTGCCCAGCACCAGCTTCACACCGGGATAGGCCGCCGCTTCCGCCTGCATCATCTCCGGGATGTCCAGCCGCATATGCAGGCCCATGTGCAGGAAGTATGGTATCAGGATGATCTCCCTGGCGCCCAGGTCCACAAGCTTCTTCAACGTCTCCGGGAAAAAGGGCCCCATGCGCGACATGTGGCACACCTCCACCGCCATATACTCCTCCTCCCGCCGCAGGTGATCGGCCACCGCCTCCATCCCCCGGGAGGCGCCCCGCACCCGCGAGCCGTGTCCCATCAGTATCACCGAGAGCCTTTTGCCATTCCCGCTCATTTGTTCACCCCGCATTTTCACCGGCCAGGATCAACAGAGAATGGACCACACTCACCGCCAGGGCGCTGCCTCCTCGCCTACCGTCAAGGGCGATGTATGGAGCGCCCAGGCTCATCAGCTCGCGTTTGCTTTCCACCACATGTATGAAACCCACCGGCATGGCGATCACCAGCGCGGGACGCACGCCATCCTCGGCGATCATCCTGCTTATTTCCATAAGGGCCACCGGCGCGTTGCCGATAACAGCCACGCCGCCATCCAGGATATCTTTTGCCCTCCTGGCGGCATAGAGCGACCGGGGCAATCCCGCCGCCTTTGCCTCTCGCGCCACGTCTGGATCGGCTATATAGCAATGAACATCTTCTTTCGTATATGCGGGATGGACCAGAGCCAGCCGGGCCGCTGATATCCCGGCTCGGATCATGTTGGAGTCTGAATACAGAGGGCATTTGCGCCGTAAGGCGGCGATGCCGGATTCGATGGCGCCCTCGGAAAAGCGGACGTCATCCATCATTCCAAAATCGGCGGTGGTGTGGATCATCCGCCGGGTCACCACCCATTGCTCCGGTGTCATGTTATGCTCGCCGCGCTCTCTGTCGATCGCCTCGAAGCTCATCTCCTCAATGCGCTCCGGGGCTATCGGTTTATCCAGAAACTCGTATATGGAAAGCCGCGCCGCCTCCCTGGTTTCATCGTTCATCCTGCCTTTACCTCCATGATTCTTTCCGCGAATTTATCCGCCGCCCCTGCCGCAGAGGCGAAATGTATATGGGCATAGCTGGCCAGGGTATGGCCATGCTGATATCCTTCCGGCGATTTTTCCCCGTTGCGCGGACGCACAAGCTCGTATACCTGGCTCCACTCCGGTTCGGCCGCCGGGTCCTCCATCAGCTCCGAATAGTGGAACCTGTGGCCCCGCAACCTGTCCCCCTCCGCGCCGAAGAGCGATTGAGAGGTAAGCCTGGCCTCCACATAACCCAACGCCCGGAACCTTCCCAGCATTCTGGTCCATGCGGCCAGTTTTCCCACCAGGGGCCATCTTTTCCCATCTCCATCCTCCACTCCACGGGAGAGGTAGATCAGTCCGCCGCATTCGGCGTATACCGGTCTGCCGGAAGCGCAAAAGTTTTTCGCTTCCTCCAACATTGTTTCGTTCCCCGCCAGTTCCCCGGCGTGCTGCTCCGGATATCCCCCGCCGTAATAAATGGCGTCCAGCCCCTCCGGCAGCTTTATGTCGCTGATGGGTGAGAACCGCACAAGCTCCAGCCCGGCCTTCTCCAGGGCTTTCAGGTTGTCCGGGTAGTAGAAATGAAACGCCTCATCCCATGCAACGCCCAGCCTGGCGCAAACCTGGATGGACGTATTCTCCGCCGATATCGGCTCCGAGTATGTCGGCTCGGCCATTAGGGGAGCTTGCCGAGCCATGGTCATCACCGCTTCCAGATCCACTGCCTTTTCCACGGTGTCCGCCAACATCTCCAGCTTCTCTTCCACATCCTCCCTTTGCGAGGCGGTCACCAACCCAAGGTGGCGGCTTTTCAGCTCCGGAAAGGAGCCCCGGACGATTCCACCCAGCAGTGGTGGGGCGCCAGGCGCCTCCAGGGCGGCCTTTAACAAGTTGGCATGGCTGGCAGAGCCCACCTTGTTTGCAATTACTCCGGCCACTTTCACATCATTGTGGAATCTGGCATACCCCTGCGCCATGGCGGCCAGACTACCGGCCATGCCTCCCGCGTCCACCACCAATATGACGGGAGCCTTCAGGATGGCGGCCACCTGGGCGGTGCTCCCCTCCAGGGAGCCTGGGGACATGCCATCGAACATCCCCATCACCCCCTCCACCACGGCCACTTGGGCTCCGGTGGCGGCCTGGATAAACAAGGACTCTACATAGTCCTGGCCCATCATCCATCCATCCAGGTTGTGGCATTGTCGTTTGGCGGCAAGGCGCAGATACGTGGGGTCCAGAAAATCGGGCCCCACCTTGAAGGGGGCGACATTGAGCCCCTTTCGCACGAGAGCCCGGATCAGGCCAAGGGAAAATGAAGTTTTGCCGACGCCGCTTTGGGTCCCTGCTATCACAATTCTGGGTATGTTCAGCATGGTTCTGGTCGGAGCAAGGGATGCGGAAACAATGGCGAATGAGCCAAGGGGATGGGAGAGGGAGCGCAAAGCCCAACGGGATGGCGGTGATTGAAAAACCGACCCATCATGATCCCAGCTCCAGCAAAAAAGCTTAACGCTGGAATGCCGATTTCCATTCCTGCAGGCGAGGGTATATGTCCACGAAAAACCCTCTCCGTCAATCAACCACAGGCGAGTCTTCTGGCTTCGGGTTCCTCCTACTTGCCGGCCTTCCCGCCCTCGTACAAAGGCAGTGGCATATTCGGCTTTCGTCCCCCGTCACAGCGGCGGGTCCGCGACGGATTTCAACCGTCTTCCTCAATCAGGCCCCATCCGGGGCCACCTGTGGATTCGATTCAGATTATAATCCTTGGCAATAAGGTGTCAACATATATTTTAGTTTTACACCGCGAATTCCGCCACTCCCCCACACCTGACGGCAGCATATTTTATTTCTTGCCTTTCACCTTAAATTGTAATACTTTTTGTTTACTAACCGTATAACAGGAGGGATACATGTCACAGACCTTCAAGGACAGGCTGAAGCTGTTGATCCAGGATGACAAACCATATGCCTGGGCGAGAAAGGTGGGCATAGAAAAGGGATTGTTCCAGTATTACTGGCAAAAAGAAAAAATCCCCACATACCTGAACCTGATCAAAATACAGAAATACACCGGATGTTCCCTGGACTGGCTTTTGACCGGCAAGATAGCGCATTTCGGAAAAATACGCGACCTGCAGATGGTGAAGGAACCCAATCCGCTCAACGACAGAATCAACCAGCAAAGAGTGAGAGCGATTGAGCTAGTGGACAAGATATACCTTACGCGCAACACCAGCGATATAAAAATATTAGAGCTGTTTCTGGAGAAGCTGCTGACCCCCCTGGCCAAGGGGCGCAAACCGGGAAGCTGACCATTGCGGCGCTCCCGGGCGGATTTTAACCACCCAGCGCCGTGGATCCGGGAAGCGCTCCTTTCAGCCCCATGAGGCCTTAGAAGATAGCTTCCAGGCCGAACGCGCCCAGAGGGGGGATACCGCCCACTTCTTCCCTTTCCGTATAGTCCTCGTTGTACATATAGCCGGAAATGTTATTTCTGGCGTATAGGTTTTGGACCTCGAAAAATATCGACAACTTCCAATTATTGTATCTTATGGTCCTGTCGGCCCTGATATCGAGCTGGTGAGAATCGGGCAGACGCTCAGAACCTATCTCGCCATAAACTGGACGCACCCTTCCCGTCTCGTCCGTGAACTTATCCACCACAGGGGTATACGGCCGGCCACTGTTGAAATGCCACCTGCCGGATAGTGTCCATTTCCCCATCTGGTAGGACGTCAACAGGTTAATGGTCAGCGGTTGGTCCCTAGAATAGTTGAATACCTCCCCGGTCAGCTCGTTCTTCCGGTCCGAATGGCTGTAGGTTACCGCCAGCCACCCATGCAAGCTGGTTTCGACCGAGGCGTTCCTGCGCAACAAAACCTCAAAACCATACGCAGCGCCGGATCCGCCGTTTGCATAGTTTGATTCCTCATGGGGCACTATCAGGTCCTGGAAAGTTTTATGATACAGTTCCACTTGTGTGTCCCAGGCGCCCTGATACAGCTTCTTTTTAACGCCAACGGTGATGTGCTCCGATTTCTCGAACTTCAGATTGCGATTGCCGAAAACGTCCACCACGAACTGGCCTGGAGGAAACTGTACATACTCACCCCAACCGGCCGTAAGCAGCAGATCGCTGGAGGGTCTTACCTCTATGGAGACTCGGGGCATGGTGTAGGATTCCTTCAGATAACTCTCCTCCATCCACCGCGCACCCAGCACCAGGGTCAGCGGCTCTGCCAGGCGCCAGCGGTCCTTGACGAACGCCGCCGAGCCCTGGCCAGTAAAGGAGGTTTCCAGCTTCCGGGTCTCCTGGCTGGAGAAGTCCTGATCCGGTTCAAACTCGTTGGGCGCCCATGCTTTTCCTTCGAACAGAAGGTTGATAACCGAAGCCTCTTTTTCACCGCCCAGTGTCAGGACATGGTTCTGGCCTGCCTTTATTGACAATATTTCCCTGGCGGTGGTGGTGGTGAAATCGTTGTCGCCAGAGATTGCCTGGCCCACTACCACCGTTTGGGCGGTACTTCGCCGCGACACGGTGAGGACGCTCATCACGTTTTCGGATAAGGCCGTTTCCAGGTTCATCCCCTGCATGTTGGACAACTGATCCATGTCGAAATCACCCACCAGGGCCGGCTCCTGCTTGGCGGCGGGAGATTCATCGGTCACCTCGATTATCATTTTGTCCTGCGTGCCATGGGCGAACAGCGAAAACCTGCTTCGGGGGCTTATGCTCCACACATACTTGCCCAGGTAGTCGTAATACCAAGGGAACTGGACCACTTTCACTCCCACGTCCAGCTCCTTGACGAAGGGGCCCACCAGCAGGTCTATATAGCTGCGCCTGCCCGTCACCACCAAGGCATGCCCCTCTGCCAGCGGCCCTTCCAGCAGAAGCTCCGCCTCCAAAAAGCTGACACTAGCCGTCACGTGGAACCGGTCTGTTTTTGGATCGCGCAGGGTTATGTCGATCACACCGCCCATCGCTTCTTTGAACTCTGGGCCTGGAGAGGAGAGGTACAGATTGAAATCATCCACCAGACCGGCGTGAAACACGCTGACGAATCCATAGTGGAAGAGGTTGTTGGTCTGCATGTTATCCACATAGAAGACATTGTCGTCCGGATCCGAGCCCCTGATGGCCGGGTATGCCATAAAGCCGGAACCGGTGGACAACCCAGGAAGGTTCGAGATCCCCCGCAACGGATCGCCCATGGAACCTGGCATCTTTTTCATCTCATAGCCGGAGACCACCCTTTTGCCCACCTGGTCCTGATTCTTCTCCGCCGTCACCACGATCTCGGAGAACCTTTCCACCGGCGGCAGGTACAGCCTGCCAGTGACTTGGGGCTCCTCGCTGGTCACAATCGCCTTCAAGGGCTCCCCCTCGGCAAACCCTACCATGGAGGCGGAGACCATGTATTCTCCCTCCTCGGGCAGGGCAAGCTCGAAATCACCGGTGGCATTGGTGACAGTAATATCAATATCGTCCCTGCCCATAACGTAAACCGTGGCGCCGCCCAACGGGATGCGCTCCCCCATGACCATAACCTTGCCACGCGCGGAGTACACGCCCTGGGCCTGGCATACTTCTGGATGAGAGGTAATGGCCATAACAAGAGCGCCGAATATGAATAATGAGTTTACTGCGCAGTTTTTGAAAACGAACATTTACCACTCCTATCTCAGTTTGAACAGAAAAGGGATCTGCACCCGAACGGCCACCGGCCGCTGTCCCATATATCCTGGCGCGAAAATTGATTCGTTCAGGGCGTTCTTCACAGCCTCATCGAAAGCCTCCCCCCCGCTTTCCACGATGCGGATGGAATTTATTTTGCCCTCGGTATCAAGAAACAACTCCACCACCACTCTGGCCTCTCTCCCGGTAAAGCGCTCCTTTTCCGGATACACGGGCTCCTCCTTGCGCACAAACGCCGGCAGCCTGGTGAGCTTGTGACCGGGAATATACTCAGGCTCCGGTGGCTGAGATGGCAATGGCGGCGGCTCCGGTTCCGGTTCTTTATCCTCATCAAGCCCGATGGTCTTCGGCTCCGGAAGAGGCTCCAGCAATTTTTCTATATCTGGCAGGGGTGGCTGGTCCAGAACGGGCCTTGGCTCCATTTTTTTCACCAGCGGCGGTTTGGGCTTGGGCGGGAGAGGAGGGGGAGGCTCCGGCGGAGGAGGAGCTTCCAGCACCAGAAGCTTCACGCTCACAAGTTCCGGTGGCGCCGGGACTGAAGCGCGGCTGATGAGATATGCCACCATCAGAAACAGCATTGCATTGAGGGCGACCGCGGCCGTCGACGCGGCCGACCATCGCTGGGATTTCGTCATTTTTCGTATTCGGCCCTGGTGGCGATAGAGACGTTTTTCGCCCCTGCCATGCGGGCCTTGTCCAGGAATAGCACCAGCCGTCCGGAGACAGAAGTTTTGTCTGGCTCCACGATCACGGCGATATCCGGCTTTGTGGATACAGCGGCCGCTATGATTGACTCCGCCTCGTCATAGGACAGCTCCCTCTCCGAATGATATAGTGCGCCATTTTTGTCTATGGCGAACAGGAGATGATGCCGCGGCAGGGCCTTTGCCGTGTCGGCGTCCGGCTTTTCCACCTTCACCCCCACGTTGTCCGGGAATACGGTGGCGACCATGAAGAATATCAACAGCAGGAACACCATGTCGATCAGGGGGGCCATGGCGATCTCCGGCTTCCTTTTCGGCCTCGGCTTATAGAACATGGATTACCCCTTACATACAGTGGAGATCAAGCTGAAGGTATGACCTGGATAAGATGTGTGGAAAAGGTGTCCATCTTCCTGGTTATAAGCTCCGCTTGGTCTGTGAGCATCTGGTGTATATATAAAAGCGGAATAGAGGTGATCAGCCCGGCCTCGGTGGTGAGCAGCGCCTGGGATATACCGTCGGCCAGTATCTTCGGATCTCCCGTGCCGTAGACGGCGATGGCATTGAACGCCACTATCATCCCCACCACAGTCCCCAAAAGCCCCACCATCGGTAAAAGCGAGCCGATGATGGCCACGGCGCCAAGGCGGCGTAATATATAAAGCTCCTCGGTGGAAAAGCGGACCCGCACCTTCTCCAGCATTCCCTCTCGGCCGAGCCTCCGGCTATCCCAGGCCACCCATGCTATGCGCCCCATGGGAAAGGCCTTGTCCATCTTTTCCATGGTCTTGTCGTCAATCTCGGTCACTTCGTAAATCATGGTCAAAAGCTCATCCATCCGGCTTGAGATGGATCGATACTTGAGCCAGCGCTCGAAAACCAATATCCCGCCGTAGATCGACGCGGCCAGGATGACATACTGCACCGGACCACCCTTTTGAAAAAGGTCCCTCAAATGTTCTATAAAGCCTTCCATAGTTTCCGATAATCTCCAAGCATCGTCCGCCAGCGCACACTCATCGAAAGCGAACGCTTGCTCTATATGGCGGTCAGTTTACCATTTCTTTAGATGATGTCTTCTTTGTAGATTTTGTCAACAAACCGCGCGTCATATACCGATTCTTTAAAGCAAATCGTCCTATATACCCTTGGATTCAAGGAAGGGCACGTATCTGCGGTCTGTCTGATTTATATGGTTGGTGAGCCAGTTCACCAGGAATCCCATCAGTTCCATGGTTATGACGCTTTTCCCCGCGTCATGGTTGTTCTTAAATTCACGAACCTGGGCCAGAAGGTCGTTATGTTCGCTCAGATGAAGCTCGTATTCTGAATAGCCGTTTTCCAGCAAGATCCTCTCCTCATCGGAGAAGTGAGTGACGGTGTAGTGCAAAAGCTCGTCCAAAACCTTGGCCACGATTGCCCGGCTGTTTCCCTCCCGCACGCTTTTTTCCAGGTTGTTTATCAGGTCAAACAGCTTCTTATGCTGCTCGTCAATACTCCTGATTCCTATGAAATATTTTCCATCCCACTCAATGGGCATGGCAATCCTCCGCTCCTGGGGCCTGCAACAATACGGCGCCCCTTGCGCCGTCCCGCATTATATTACGGTTCCCGGTGGTATTTCAGTGTTTTTTGGAATAACCACCACTCCTTCCCGGATATAGTACCCGACCCCGTCTTTTTCCATGGCGCCCTCCTTGTTGATAATTTTGGACCCCCGGCCGATCCGAACGTTCTTGTCCAGAATGGCCCTCTTTATCACAACATCGGAACAGACGCCAGGCGTCTTGGAGAAATCCCGCATCCCATATCGCTCCGAAGAATCCGCGCCCATCACTATCGCCTGCTCTATTAACGCGTTCTTCCCGATGGTGGACCTGATGCCGATCACGGAATTCCTTATCTCCGTGCCCTCGTCTATCAAACATCCGTCGCTGATCACGGACTCGGAGACTCGCGCGCCCATGAAACGGGAGGCGGCCAGAAATCTTTGTTTGGTATATATTCTTTCCTGCTCACCACCGAAAAAGTCGAAAACCGGCTCTTTGGCGCCCAACAGTATATTCGCCTCGAAAAACCCGCTAATAGTCCCGATATCCTCCCAATATCCAGAGAACTTGTGGGACACCGCCTTATACTTTCCCAATGAGCCGGGGATAATGTCCTTGCCGAAATCAACCTTGCTTTTATCCGCCAGCGCGTCGAGCAACACTTCGGTCTCGAATACGTATATCCCCATGCTTGCCAGCCAGTTCTTCCCTTCGCCATCCCCGTCCGGGGCATCCGGATCCCCATCCACGCGAAACCTCTCCACCACCTCCGGGTCCTTCGGCTTTTCCACGAAGTCCGTTATGCGCTGCTTTTCATCAGCCTTCATAATCCCGAACCCATCCACTTTGTCCCTGGTCACCGGCAAAACGGAGATGGTGATGTCTGCGTTCTGGGTTAGATGTGTCCGCAAAAGATCCTGGTAATTCATCTTGTACAGCTGGTCGCCGCTGAGGATGACCACCCTCTTGTACCTTTGCGCGTTCATCACTCCCAGGCATTTGCGCACCGCGTCCGCCGTCCCCTGGAACCAGTCCTCCATCCCGGTGTCGGTCTGAGAAGCGGCCAGCACACTGACAAATCCGCTGGAGAAGACGTCCATGTTATAGGCCCTGGCGATATGCTGGTTCAGCGACGCGCTCTGGAACTGGGAGACAATGTATATGTTGCGAAGGCCGCTGTTTATACAGTTGCTGATGGGGATGTCGATAAGGCGGTACTTGCCCCCCAGAGGCACGGCGGGCTTGCATCTCTCCTTGGTCAGAGGATAAAGCCGCGAACCCCTGCCCCCACCCAGAACGATAGCCAGGTTTCCTGTAATCACCATTCCCCCCATTGCACTATACCTAAACTAAAAGTTTCAGCCTGCTTGCAAGGATATTATACTCCCATACGGCGTCCGTCAGACATTCTGGAGATAAGCCGCGTACGGAGTTCACGTGCCCAACAGTTTGACCAACCTCTCCAAAAAAGAGTCCGCGTCCACGAACCCGACGAACCTTAAGTCAGTTATTTCCCTTCCACCGGAATCGAGAAACACCACGGTGGGCACCCCTTGCACTTCATACTTATTCTTCAGCTCCTTCGCTTCCAGGTTTCCTGTGAGGGTAAGGTCCACCTTCAAAGCGCGCAGCTTGTCGCTCAATTCAACCACCCGTCCATCGGAGAAGGTGTAGCGCTCCAGCTCCTTGCATGGTATACACCAGTCCGCGGTGAAATCCATCACCACCGCTTTCTTGTCCGCCTTCGCCTTTGCCAGCGAGTGGAGGGTGGCGTTTTCCCATTTTATACTGGGACCGGAGGGAGCGCTGGCGGATACCCACACGAACACACCCATGCCGGCCACAGCCAGCCCTACCAATGATTGCGCCGCCACGAACTTTCCGCTGGCGCCGGTCACCCTGGAGAAAAAGCCTAGGTATATCCCCGACGTAACCATGAACACCGCTATGATTGGCGCGTAAGCCGCCTTGGGGATCAGAGGCTGCATAAAATATATTGCCATGCCCAAAAGCACGAAGCCGAATACTTTCTTTACCCACACCATCCACATTCCGGAGCGGGGAAGCATTGATAATCCACCGGAGAACATCGCCAGCGCCACATACGGCGCTCCAAGCCCTGCGGCTAGCGTGAAGAACATTAAAAATCCCAGCGCCGGATCACCCTGCTCCCCGACGAAAGTAAGCAGGCCCAACACAAAGGGACCGATGCAAGGCGCCGCGATTATACCTGCGGTGAGCCCCATCAAAAACGCGCCGATGAACCCTTCCCTGTTCTCTCCCCCAACCTGGTTCAAGAAGTCTGGGATCCGGATATCGTACATGCCGAACATGGAAAGCGACAGCGCCACCATGGCCGCCACCAGGAAAAGGGCCACCACCGGGCTCTGCAGCATCGCCCCGAACAGGCTCCCGGTCAGCGCGGCCACCACTCCCAGCGATGAATACATCGTAGTCATGCCCAGGAAGTAGAAGGCGGCCTTGCCCGCCAGCCGGACCTTGCTCTTCTCCCCTGTCCCGCCAAAGAAAGAGACGGTGATGGGGATTAGCGGGTATACGCATGGGGTCAGGTTTAAGGCCAAGCCCCCGAAAAAGATCAACAGAAGGGTCAAAAACATCCCCTTGCTCCGGATGTATCCACCGATATCCCCCATCCCGAGCCCTGGTTCTGGCGCTCCGCCACCTGCCATGAAACCCGCCGCCAACTTATAGATGTCCTGGTTGATATAATTGACCGCCGTTCCCTGCGGAGCCACTTTTATGGGGATATCCGCCTCCAGAAACGCCGGGGCTATGCACGAGGACTCGTCACATGCCTGGACTTGGAGCCGGGCCATGACATTATAATCGCCCGGCGCTATCCCCACGGGAACCGCGCCAGCCATGCTTATAAAAAACTTACCCTTGAAAGTGGGGAGTGGATCCTTGGAAAAGGAGAATTTCTCCATCACCGGCGCGGGATATCCCGCCCGGCCAAAGGTTATGGAGCTCTTCGAATCCATGGAAAGACGGGTTGCCACCAGCCCTTCCATATCTGGCTTGTCAGACTGGGTGTGCCAGCCATCCTTCACTTCAACCTCGAAAACCATTTGGAACGAGCCACCAGGCGAATAAACGTCCTGCCCCGGCACATACCGGAACTCGACAACGCTGGAGCTGCGCATGATCTGGGCGCCAGAGGACACTGCCATGGCGGCCAGAAGGGCGAAAGTTACTGTCAGGAATCTCTTATTCATACGTCAATGGGGCCATTATAACACTGGTTGGACATAGCGCCGGACACAAACTGTGAAGATAAATTATGGCAAACCTGGAAAGGACATGGTATCTTTTTTTCCACGACACCGGGACGCGCTGCGCCGGGCGGAGGATGATTGTGACGCGCGGCCACCGGGCTGATATAAACAGAAATATTTCACGGGAGAAGCTTATGCCTGAGCATATAAAGAAGTCAATCAGAGAGATACCCAACTTTCCCAAGGAAGGGATACTTTTCTATGATGTCACCACTCTTTTTGCCGATGCGGTGGCCTTCCGCCGGGCCATCGACATGCTGGTGTACCGATACATCGACAAGAAGCCGGATATGTTCGTCGGCGTGGAGGCCAGAGGCTTTCTGATCGCCTCCACCCTGGCATACGCGCTGGGGACCGGCGTGGCCATCATCCGCAAGCCTGGGAAGCTGCCCTATAAGACATACAAGGAATCCTACGAGCTGGAATATGGGACCGACAGCATGGAGATGCACATAGACGCTGTGAAGCCGGGGCAAAATGTGGTGGTGGTGGACGACCTGCTGGCCACCGGCGGCACATTCGAAGCGGCGGCCAAACTGGTGGAGCGAGCCGGGGCCACGGCCCAGGAACTTGCTTGTATCGTGGAGCTAACTTTTCTGCCTGGCCGACAGAAACTTTCTAGATATTCGGTTCATTCCCTGGTAACATACGCCAGCGAGGAAGTGAAGAGCTGATTTTTCCTCGGGCAGGGGTAGCTGATCCTCCAGCCGTGGGTGGTCGATCAGCAGGCCGGCCCCATGCAGGCGGTGTTCGGTTTTTTAGCGTGTATCCCCAGCTCCCGGCTGCCTCTTAAAAGCCTGGTTATCGGCGTTATATTGACACCCATGGTGGCCATCCTTGGCGCGAAGAGCTCCAATGCTCGTATCGTCTCAGGATATGGATGACCTATCCCCACTGCGGAGCCGTTTTTCAGCGCCTTGGCCGTCAGAAGCTCCAGCGCCTTAATGATCTTTCGTACATCTCTATCGTTGTCCAGGAACACATCCCGTTGCGCCGCCGGGACCCCTATACCGCGCGCGGTTTTATAAGCCACAGAGCCGGCAGAGGTTCGCGAGTCGACAAAGAAAAGGCCCCTGGCGCTTATTTCCTCCATTACCGTGGCCATGCTCTCCACCCTCTCTGTCAGTAGCGATCCCATGTGGTTATTAACACCCACAACTCCTGGAATCCACTCAATATCGCCGATAATAAGCTGCTGCAGCTGGGCTGCGTCGTGGGTGGAATATAGGGCGCCAGGGCCGGGGTTGTTCCCCTTGGACTTCGGCTCCATGGGAAGATGCAGCATCACCACTTGCCCCTTCTCCCCGGCTAGCAGGGCCGCCTGGCGGGAATGGGGCTGGTGTGGAAGTATGGCCAGGGCGATAGGCAAACCGATTGCAAGCAGTTGCTCCACAGCTTGCATGTTCTGTCCAATGTCATCGATGATTATCGCCACTTGCGCCGGAGATGAAGAAGACCTGTCAGGCAGCGGCGGAAGGCTGGCCAACATTTTATCCGGGCTGGTCTGCGCCCTTTTGCTGGGCCGCTTTGGGACAGGTACCACTGGCGTCCCAGCCTCCCTGGGCGCTGGTGAGGCCCTATCCACTCGCACGGCGGGCCGTTTTTCCTCCAGATCCACATACGCCTTGGAATGCAGGGGAAGCGGATCGGCCTTTTTATGTACAACTTTATGTACAACAGGCGCTACGACACTTGAGGTCTGGACTACATCGCTTTTCTTGAATGAATAGCCTCCAGCCACAACACCAGCCGCGAATATGACAAGAACAATGGCGACAACCTTTGCGATCCGCGACCGCCTTTTGGTCCACAGCTTCTTCAGGCTGAACACGGATTTTTTCCTGCTTCTCCGTCTTTTCCTTTTCGGGGCTCGGCCCTCAGCCATCGCGCCTCAATTTTTCCAGGTTAATCCAGCCCTACCTACCGCTTTTTGGTTCTTGCGGTGGTCAAGTTCTTTCCCCTGATTGTATTGATCATTTCCCAGCTTTGGAGCACGCCGATGGCGCGTTGGAGCTGATAATCCTTCTCCAGATCCACGGCTGAAGGTTTTGTTGAATCCTCGGCTTTATCCTCACCAGCTTTGGCGGGTTCCTTGCCCTCCTCTTCCTTCTTTACTTCGCTATCGCCGTTGTCGCCGTTTACTTTGGCCTTGACCTTGTCCCTCACCGAAGGACCGCCCTCTTTCTTTACCGACGCCAAATCAGGGGCCCTCTGCTCAATCACGATATCGGGGGCGATACCCACGTTGTGTATCTGCCGGCCCAGCGGCGTGTAATATTTGGCCGTGGTCAGCCGCAGCCCGGAGTTTTCCCTAAGCGGAATGATGGTCTGTACAGAGCCCTTGCCAAAAGTCTGGGTTCCCACCACCAAAGCCCTCTTAAGATCTTGCATCGCTCCGGCCACGATCTCCGAGGCGGAAGCGGAACCCTTGTTCACCAGCACCACCATTGGGTAGTCATTATCGGCGATGTTCCTTTCGGAGGTGAATTCCATATTCTGGTTTGGCATCCGCCCACGAGTATAGACGATCATCTCCCCCTTTTCCAGGAATAGCTCCGACACCGCCACGGCCTGATTGAGCAATCCGCCGGGATCGTTACGCAGGTCCAAGATAAAGCCCTTGAATCCCTCGGCCTTCATGGTATTAATGGCGCTTTCCAGATCGTTGGCGGTGTCCTTGCTAAAGCTTCGCACCTTGGCATAGGCCCATCCATCCGGTAGCATCTGGTATTTCACCGAGGTAACATGGATCACATCTCGCTTGATGGTGAAATCCTTTGGCTGGTCGAATCCCTCCCGGACGATGGTTATCACCACCTCCGTTCCCTTCTTGCCGCGCATTTTCCGCACCGCATCCATCAGGTTCATATCGAAGGTCGACTCCCCGTCCACCCGCACAATCCTGTCTCCAGCCTGAATGCCGGCATCCCAGGCGGGCGTATCCTCGATCGGCGCCACCACGGTTAACAGGTCGTCCTTGATAGTGATTTCTATCCCGATCCCGCCAAACTCACCCTCGGTCTCCACCTGCATCTCCTTGTACATCTCCGGAGTCATGTAGCTCGAATGGGCATCCAGGCTTCTCAACATCCCGTTTATGGCGCCCTCCACCAGTTTTGTCGGCTCCACGGTCTCAACATAATTCTGCTCCACCAACGACAGAATGTTGGCGAAGGTCTCCAGATTGTCATAGGTCTTTACATCCGCCATGACGCTATTGGACCGAGCGACCAGGGCCATTACCACAAGGCCTGCGAAAAACGCAGCCGATAGGGCCGCCAAAGAATACTTTCGAGACATTTGAGATCCTTTAATATTTTATTTTGATGTGTGGGCCACTTCTGTAATCTGCTTACCCGGTCATTACAGTCTTTGCCTGGGTGGCCGCAGGCTCTTTTTTCATTCCGATGGCCTTGCGGGCGGCTTCCACCACCGCCTCGGTGTTCATGCCAAACAGGTTCAACAGTTCCTCCGGGGCGCCGGACGATCCCACCGCAGCCCTCATCCCCACACGAATCACGGGGACAGGCTCTGTCTCCGACACCTCCTCCGCCACCGCGGAGCCAAGCCCACCGATTATGGAATGTTCCTCAGCGGTGACTATGGCGCCAGTTTCCCGCGCCATGGAAACTATCATCTCCACGTCTATCGGCTTTATAGATGACATATTCACCACGGCGGCCGAAACGCCTTCGTTGGAAAGAACCTCGGCGGCCTCCAGCGCCTTGCTGACCATTATGCCGCAAGCGATAATCGCCACATCCGTCCCCTCACGCAATCGAGCGGCCTTGCCGGGAGTGAACTCTACATCCTCCCGCAAAAGCACCGGGAACTTATCCCTGGCGGTGCGGATGTAAAACGGGCCAGAGAGCTGGGCTGCCCTCCGGACCGCCGCAGCGGTCTCGTGGGCATCAGCGGGGACAATCACGGTAATGTTGGGCATGACTCTCATCAGGGCTATATCCTCCAGCGCCTGGTGAGTGGGCCCATCCTCCCCCACGGTGATGCCGCCGTGGGAGGCTACGATCTTTACATTCATTTTTCCCATGCACACAGACTGGCGCACCTGGTCCCACGCCCGCCCGGAGGCGAAGACCGCAAAGGTGGACGCGAAGGGAATTTTCCCCGCCGCCGCCAGCCCCGCCGCCGTGGAGACCATATCCTGCTCCGCCACTCCCATATTGAAAAACCTTTCGGGGAACCTGGCGGCGAATATGGATGTCCTGGTGGAGCCGGATAGATCGGCGTCCAGAACCACTATATTCTCGTTTTCGGCGCCAAGGTCGGCCAGAGCCTGGCCATAGGCGTCGCGCAGTGATTTCATTTTTACTTCAGTCATCCTCTATTTCCTTATGCCGCGTCCAGCTCCGCCATGGCCAAATCCAGTTCTTCCCTGGAGGGAGCTTTCCCATGGAAGGCTACCTTGTTTTCCATGAAGGATACTCCCTTTCCCTTGACGGTATGCGCCCAGATCAGGGATGGCTTTCCCTTTGTCCGGCCCGCCTTATCCACAGCGTCCAGAATCTGGCCGAAATCATGCCCGTCGATTTCGTACACTTCCCAGCCGAAAGCGCGCCATTTGTCCCCGATGGGCTCGATTCCCATGACATCTTTTACCACGCCGTCTATCTGCAGGCCGTTGTTGTCCAGAAAGGCTGTGACATTATCCAGTTTGTAATGAGCGGCGGTCATGGCCGCTTCCCACACCTGGCCCTCCTGGGTTTCCCCGTCACCCATCATGCAGAATACCCTTTCGTCCGACTTGTTCAGTTTCAGGGCCATGGCAATGCCATTTGAGATGGACAACCCCTGGCCCAATGAGCCGGTGCACACCTCCACGCCAGGGGTGGATGGAGAATATGGGTGACCGGAGAGGATGGATTTTACTTTCCGAAGGGTCATCAGATGTTTCTTGTCGAAATATCCGCTCTGTGCCAGAACCGCATACAGGGCTGGCGCGCCATGTCCCTTGCTCAGGATGAACCTGTCTCTGGGGCCGGAGGCTCCGGGCGTCGGTGAATGGCGCATTCTGGAAAAATAGAGAGCTGTAAGCATGTCTATCGCCGAGAGGGATCCGCCAGTGTGGCCGCTCCCCGCGGCGTGGAGCATCCTGAGGATATCTTTCCTTAAATTTCTGGATATTTCCTTGAGCTTGTCGATATCATTCATCATTCGCATTGCTACTTATTTATCAAAGCTATTTTGGATTCACAAAACCTCAAACTGGAAAACCAGGATCAGGGCGGATAGGCTTGACGGGGTTACTTTCCGAAAAAGCATCAGTTCATCCATAATTCAGGCAAAAGCCGCAAGTTCAATTTATCATCAAACCAGCCATTCGCGCAAAGATAAAAATGGAAGCTAAAGGCGACAGTGGGCTTTTCCTGCTACACTTTTCAGAATAACTCCCGGATAACTCCCGGCTGGAAGCTATTATACTTTCACCATCTCGTCTATCTTTTTCAGAGAGCTCAGAAGCCCGGCCAGACGGTCCATGGGCCACATGTTCGGCCCATCGCAGGGGGCGTGGTCTGGATCCGGATGGGACTCCAGGAACAAGGCGGCCACTCCCGCGGCTACAGCCGCCCTGGCCAGCGGCGGTATCATCATCCTGTTTCCACCGCTGGCGTTGCCCAGCCCTCCGGGACGCTGCACCGAGTGACCCGCGTCGAAAACCACCGGCGTTCCCTCCGAGGCCATCTCCACCAGCGAGGTCATATCAACCACCAGCGAGTTGTAGCCGAAAAAGGTTCCTCTCTCGGTCAGGGTAACCATCTCGTTCCCGGTCCGCTTCACCTTTTCCACGGCGTTTTTCATCTCCCAGGGCGCCATGAATTGCCCTTTCTTTATGTTCACCACCTTCCCGGTGGCGCCGGCGGCGGTGAGGATATCCGTCTGGCGGCACAAAAAAGCGGGAATTTGAATAATATCCACCACCTCCCCCACGGCGGCGGCGTCACCTACGATATGGAAATCGGTGAGCACTGGAACTCCCACTTCCCGACGTACTTTCTGGAGGATATTGAGCCCCTTTTCCACGCCCAATCCACGAAAAGAATCGGCGGAGGAGCGGTTCGCCTTGTCATAGGAGGACTTGTATATAAACCCTACACCCACTTTTTTTGTGATTTCCCGCAGGGCCTCGGCGGCTCTTAAGGCATGATCCTCGCTTTCAATAACGCAGGGGCCGCCGATGAATACGAAGGGAAGATCATCTCCGAAGGAGACGGAATTTATCGCCAGCTCAACTTTCATTGGAACATATCCTCCATTAGGCTGTCAGGTCCGGCCATCGGCGCTTCGATGGATTGGCGGCCTCATATTTTTCTTTTATGTCGACAGGGATGTGGCGCCACAGTTTTCGCTGGCGCGGATGCCGCCGATCTTCGCCTGGCCATGTGCAAGACGCAACGCCCTGGTCATATCAGCTGGTTGTTCTCCTTTGCCGCTTTTATAAAGTCAACGAACAAAGGGTGCGGGTTGTGGGGCGAGGATTTGAATTCGGGATGAAACTGCTCGGCCAGGAACCAGGGATGGTCGGCGATCTCTATTATCTCCACCAGCCTGCCGTCCGGTGAAAGCCCCGAGAAGACAAGCCCCGCCTCTTCCAGCTTCATCCTGTAATTATTGTTGAACTCGTATCGGTGGCGGTGGCGTTCATTGATATCTGTCCGGCCATAGGCTCTGTGGGCCAGGGTTCCGGAGCGGATATGGCACTCGTAGGAGCCAAGACGCATCGTAGCGCCCTTATCCTTCTTGCCCCGCTGATCCGGCATCAGGTCTATGGTCGGCTCTGGGCAATCAGGGGCGAACTCGCTGGAGTTGGCGTCTACAATTCCCACCACGTTGCGGGCGAATTCGATGACGGCGCAATGCATCCCCAGGCAGATACCGAAAAAGGGTATCTTTTTTTCCCGCGCCAGCTTTATGGCTGTCACTTTCCCCTCAATGCCTCTTTCGCCAAATCCGCCGGGGACCAACACCCCGTCAGACTCCCGCAATCTTTTTTCCACGTTGTCGACATCCAGGGTCTCGGCGTCCACCCAGTCGAACTCAATACCTACATCGTTGACCAGCCCGCCGTGGATAATGGCTTCGGAGAGGCTTTTATACGCGTCGCTGAGCTGGATGTATTTTCCTATAATGGAGATGCGCACCTTTGGTCTGGAGATTAGTATCCTCTCCACCAAGTCCCGCCATCGGCCCAGGTCGCTCTCCTTTTTCTCCAAAGCCAGAAGCTCCAGGGTGATCTCGTCGAGCCCCTCGTCGAACAATCTTAAGGGCGCTTCGTATATGGTCTTCACATCCACGGCGGAGATGACGTTGCGGGGATGCAGGTTTGTGAATAGGGCGATCTTCTTCTTCACCGCCTCAGTCAGAACCTCCTCCGAGCGGCACACCAGGATGTCCGGCTGGACGCCTATCTCCAGCAGTTCGCGTACGGAATGCTGGGTGGGTTTTGTCTTCAGTTCCTGGGATGCCTTGAGGAATGGCACCAGTGTGACATGGATGAACATGCAGTTCTCCTTGCCCACATCGGACCGGTATTGACGCATAGCCTCTAAGAACGGCAGAGACTCGATGTCGCCCACGGTGCCGCCGATTTCGCATATGGCTATATCGAAGCCCACGCCTACCTGGTCGAAACGGCTTTTTATCTCGTCGGTGATATGTGGGATCACCTGGACGGTGGCCCCCAGATAGTCGCCCCGGCGCTCCTTTGTGATGACGTTGTTGTATATCCAGCCCGTGGTGACGTTGTTCACCTTCCCCATGCGTGTGGAGATGAAGCGCTCGTAATGGCCCAGGTCCAGGTCCGCCTCGGCGCCGTCGTCCGTGACAAACACTTCTCCATGCTGGAATGGGCTCATGGTTCCCGGATCAACATTTATATAGGGATCTAGCTTCATCATTGTCACCTTGAAATCCCTGGCCTCCAATAGGGCGCCCAGGCTGGAGGCGGTGACACCCTTGCCTATCGATGACAGCACCCCGCCGGTGACGAAAACGTATTTGGGCATCTAGTGGTCTTCCTTTGCGATCAGGTTGGCGCGTTCCAGGTCGGCCGGTGAATCCACCCCGATCGAATCTTTGTCGGTCATTACAACCAAAATCTTCTCCCCTGTTTCCAAGACTCTAAGTTGCTCCAGTTTCTCCCTTTTCTCCAGGGGAGTGGGCGCCATTGTGGCATATTCGAGCAGAAATTCCTTCCGAAAAACGTATAGCCCCAGGTGCTTTAAGTGCGATTTGCCTCCCGGGGAACCATCCCTATCGTTGGGAATCGGCGCCTTGGAGAAGTATAGCGCCATTTCATCGAGATCGCGAACCACGAGGGTCACGTTCGGGTCGCATGCGTCCTCATATGTCACCGGGACGCACAGGGTGGACATCTTCACCGTCCCATGCTCCAGCAGCCGCCGCACCGCCAGATCCACAGTGCCTGGATCAATAAAGGGCTCGTCGCCTTGCATGTTCACCACCACATCCGCCTGCCGCCTTCTGGCCACTTCGGCCACCCGATCTGTGCCGCTTTGATGATCCGGCGAAGTCATCTCCGCCTGGCCGCCGAAGGCCCGGACCGCCTCCATCACTTTCTCATCGTCGGTGGCCACCACCACTTCCGTGGCGGTTTCCATCTTCATGGCCTGACGGTACACAAGCTCTATCATCGGTTTGCCGCAGATCAGTTTTAACGGTTTTCCCCTCAGCCGGACGGAGCCGTACCGGGAGGGAATTACCACCAGGACACTGGGGTTGCTCATGGGTTTTTACTCAATCGGAGGATAGTTGTCCCCATCCGGCCAGGATCGATGGGCGCTCCTTCGTAAGGGGAGCAGTCGGATAGGATCATTTCGTTTTCGGATATTCTACATCAAACCGGGTCGCCGGGGGGGATGTTTGGGAAAGATCGCGAAAAAAAAGAGGGACGGCCGGCGTGATGGAAGCCTCAGCTCCACTGGTTGAACGCCGGGGGCTATTAGTATGCGTGCTTGTTGACAAAGCCTTTCCAGATGGTAAGCCAGAGGATTTTCAGATCGAACAACACCGACCAGTTCTCGATATAGTAAAGATCGTATTCGACCCTTTTCTCCAAAGAGGTGTTTCCGCGAAGCCCGTTGACCTGCGCCCAGCCGGTGATGCCGGCTTTCATTTTGTGGCGGAGCATATACTTGGGAATGCTTCTCTTGAAGTCCGCCACGAACACGGGGCGCTCCGGCCTGGGGCCCACCAGGCTCATCTTCCCGGTGAGCACGTTGAAAAGCTGGGGTAGCTCATCCAGGCTGGTCTTGCGTAAAAAGGTTCCCAAAACCGTGCGTCTGTCGTCGCCCGATTTGGCCCACACGGCGCCGGTCTCTTTTTCCGCGTCCACCCGCATTGTGCGGAACTTGTATATGGTGAAAGGTTCTCCTCCAAGGCTCATCCGCACCTGGTTATAAAGAAGCGGCCCCCTGGACTCCAGTTTGATCGCCAAGGCGATGAGCGCCATCACCGGCGACCAAAGAACGATGAACACGGCGGCGAATATGTAGTCGAAAGCGGTTTTCAGCACTTTGTTCCAGCCGTACATGGGGCTTTCGGAGAGGGAGACAATGGGGAAGCCGTCAAAATCCTCCACGCTGGAGTTGAGTCTGATGAACTGGCTGATGTCAGGGGCCAATTTGATGTCCACGGTGGCGTCGCTTAGCCTGGTGAGTGTGTTCTCCAAGCGTTCATACGCTCCGTGCGGCAAAGCGATGAACACCTGATCCACCTTGTATTTTTCTATTATATCATCCACCTCGTCCGCCAGACCGATGACCTTGTGCCCATGGTACATCTGTCCCAGGTCTTTCGGGTCGTCGGCCAGCATCCCCACTACCACCATTCCGGATTCCGGATGGCGCGAAAAAGTCTCCGCCAGGCTCCGGGCCAAGTCCCCCGCTCCCACGATCACCACGTAGCGCAGGTTGTATCCTCTCTTCCGGAAGATGCGCAATGTGGTGCGCACCATGATGTGGGAGACTATCAGCCCGGAGATGGAGAGCATCCAGAACAGGGACATGGCGGCGCGGGAGTATGAGTATTCCCTGTAAAAGAACGCGGCGGCCATGGTCATAGTTATGGCATAGACCGAGGCCTTGAATATTCTGAAGTATTCGTTGAACCGGGAGTCGCTCCTCATCGGGGAGTACATCCCGCCGATATGCATGCAAAGCCCCCAGATAATCACCAGGACCGGGATAAACCATAGATATTCGGTGAACTCGGGGACACCCTTTGGGGTGGGCAGGTCTGTTGAAAAACGTATCCAATACGCCGCCAGCCAGGAGAAGACCACAACGCCGATATCCACAACAAGCATTATGGTCAGGAAAAGCTGGTTATGCTTTTTCAACATATAACACCTGCACGGTTGATCACGCAGATCTCTTCACAATCATCGAAGGTTTTCATACACTAATTCCCATTTCAGACAAAAGACGCCCTTAAACGTGAAAAATCCCCTCGACTGAAAACCCCATGTTCCCGCTTCCCCAAGGAAGCTTTGCTGATATTGACTTAAGGCAATCCCGCCGCATTATCCTTGCCGACAACTTGACAGTGGACCCATTATACACGATACCCTTCTGTATTTTCGAGAATTATTTTTCCTCAGTTCGGCGCCCCGGGGGGGATCACCAAGCCTCCGGACACCATGGTCGGAGCGGAATTCCTGATCAGATCCTAAGTTTTTCCCATGAAGCCCACACGATTTTCCTTTAAGACGGTGGCCTTTCGCGCAGGCAAGGTCATCACCACCATCACGCCGGCGTCTTCTCCTTCCGTCTCCAGCTCCAGATCCCCGCCGTGAGACTGGAAGATGAGCCGGGCCAAAGTGAGCCCCATGCCGATCCCTCCACTTTTGAAAGCGTACTTTCCGGTGGAGTGGGTCTCCGTAGACTCCAGCGAATAAAACGGCTCAAACACCGATTCCTTTTCCTCCTTGGACATGCCGATTCCCTCATCCATGATGTAGATGACGATATTCCCATTTTCCCGGCGCATCCTGATCCTAACCCTCTTTCCATCCGGGGTATATTTTATGGAGTTGGAGATCACCTCACCTATCGCGTACTGTACCATCGCCTGATCGCAGACCACCTGATCCTCGTCCTTTTCAACCTCAATAGACATGGACACTTCAATATTCCGGTTTTCCTCCGCCAGATTCTTCCTGGAAAGCTCCACGCAATAGCTCAGCATCGGCGACAGGGGAGCATCCTTGAATGACATGGTCTTTTTATACAGGGTCAGGTCCGTGAACATCTCTCCGGCGGTGACTATTCTGGAAAAGTCATTTATGGCGGAATCGAGCGCGGCGATGGAGGCCACGAGAGATTCCTGGTCCTGTTTGCCGGTGCGACCCATATTTTCCAGCACCAATCGTGTCAGGCCAAGCTTGGTCAACGGTGTCCGCAGTTCGTGGGAAGTGACGGAGGTGAAATAGTCTCTGGCCTGTTGCAGTCTGGACTCCCTGGTGATATCTCTTTTCACCGCCACATAACCTGTTATTTCGCCCCTTTCGCCCGACACGGGGGAGATGGTGCTCTCCTCCTCATACAAGGTTCCGTCCTTTCTTTTATTGATTAAATGCCCTTTCCAGGTGGCGCCGGATGCCAGGGTGTCCCATAGGTTCTTGTAGTATTCCCGGTCGTGTTTTCCGCTTTTCAGAATCCTGGGATTGGCGCCGATCGCCTCGCTACGGCTGAATCCCGTGGAGAGTTCAAAGGCTCGGTTTACATACTGGATGGCCCCGGAGGGATCGGTGATAACCACCACCTCCTGGGATTGTTCGATGGCCGTGAAAAGGCGGGCTCTCTCCTTTTCGTCCCGGATCCGCTCAGTGATATCTATAAAATTCACCACCGCCCCTACCACCATCCCGTCTTTGGCCAACGGATGGAACCATATCTCTGTGGTAAATGACGATCCATTCTTTCGCCAAAGGACTTCCCGCTTTATATGGGTCGGTTTATTTTGCTGAATCACATAGTTTAAAAGGCATTCAGACTCCGGAAAAGGCGTTCCATCCTCATGGGTGTGGTGGATAACCATGTGGATGTTCTTGCCGACAAGCTCTTCTACGCTGTCATACCCCAGCATCTGGAGACATGCCGGATTGACAAATGTGCAGTTTCCCTCCAAGTCTGTGCCGAAAACCGCTTCCGCCATGTTGTCCAGCAATAGCCGTTGTGTCTCCTCGCTCACCCTCAGCCCATCCTGGGCGTGGATGGTGTCGCGAAACTGTGACTTGAGCCATCTGGAGCCTAGCGCCACCCCCAGCAGCCCAAACAGCCACAGGATGCCGTTGGCTGCAAAGTGGTCATAGTATTCGTGCCATTTGTAATTCTCGTACTGGGTCAAGGGAATGGACACGCTCACGCCTCCGCGCACGTCTCCCACCTCGTAACCCTGATGACCATGGCACTTCAGGCAAGCTTTCTCCACAATATTGGGCCGCATGAAGCGAAGGTGAGGTTCCCCCTTTATCTCGACCACGGCGAATGCCTCATCAACACCCATTTCAAAGGATTCGAGCGCGGCCCTTTCCCAATCGTCAGGCGTGTTGTTTGGATTCAGCAGTTTCAGGCTGGTCAGGTGTCCCGCCACACCATACACTTCCATAAAGTAGTCATTCACCTGACGCATCACATAGGCGGGGTTCATCAATGTGAGTTTGGTTCCGGAGGGGGTGGTGATATCCCTTTCCGGCACGTGAGCCAGGTATGGATTGGGGGGTGTCCTATCGTCCACGGGCACATACACCCCTCCGTGCGTGGCGGTCCAGTAGCGGAACGCCATGTCCTTCTTGAAATTGGCGCGGGCCTCGTTCAACGCCTGGGCTTCCGCGGATTCCTTCACCCGATAGATATCCCAAAACAGAAGGGTCACCACTACAACAGTCCATACCAGCACGACGAACACAAGGTACCTGTTTAGTAAGGACAGAAATCCGCTTTTATCTTCTATATTGGACACACCAAGGCCTTCTGACTCCCGGCAACTCACTTTATCTTGAAATCGCTCTATATGTAATATTGTGCAATATCTCAGACACTCTCTGGGGATTTTTTTTCTTTATGCCTCCAACCATCGAAATTTGATTGATTTTCAGGGCCAAGCCAGCCATCATTGATCCTTCAACATTTCATTTTCAGGAAGTCAAGCCATGTCCATGACAATGACCGAAAAAATCCTTGCCCGCAGCGCTGGGCTGGATTCGGTGAAGCCGGGGCAGATAATCACCAGCAAGGTGGATATCGCGCTGGGGAACGACATAACCGCTCCGATCGCGATCAGGGCTTTTAAAAAAGCTGGCGCCACCGCCGTCTTCGACCCCTCCAGGGTGGTGCTGGTGCCGGATCATTTCGCGCCCAATAAAGACATAGCCTCCGCCCAGCAGGCCGAGATCATGCGAGAGTTCGCCAGTGAAATGGCTGTGGAGAACTATTTTGAGGTGGGGCATATGGGGGTGGAGCACGCATTGCTGCCGGAGCAGGGACTCTGCCTGCCAGGAGATGTGATCATCGGCGCCGACAGCCACACGTGCACCTATGGCGCCTTGGGGGCCTTCTCCACTGGTGTCGGCTCCACAGACCTGGCGGCCACGATGATAACCGGAAAAACATGGCTCAGGGTTCCGGAAACCATGAAGTTCGTTTTCAGCGGAAAAAAGAAAAACAAGTGGATTTCCGGCAAGGATCTGATCCTGTACACCATAGGGAAAATCGGTGTCTCCGGGGCGCTATACAAAGCTATGGAGTTTGCCGGGGCCATGATTGAAGACATCTCCATGGACGACCGGCTATCTATAGCCAACATGGCCGTGGAGGCTGGCGCCAAGAACGGAATCTTCCGGCCGGACCAGAGGACTTTTGACTTTCTGGACACCCAGGCGGTGCCCCCGCAAAGAAGCTACCAACCGGTGGAATCGGACAGGGACGCGGCCTACCACAGCGTCCATGAGTACGATGGGAGCGATATTGACCTCCAGGTGGCTTTCCCCCACCTGCCGGAAAACACAAGGCCGGTGGGCGAGGCCAGGGATATCCGCCTCGATCAGGTGGTGGTGGGCTCTTGCACCAATGGACGTTATGTGGATCTGGAAATCGTGGCAAGCATCCTTAAGGGAAAAAAGGTGGCCAAGGGCTTGCGGATGATCATCATTCCGGCCACTCAAAGGATCTATAAAAAGGCGATGAACAACGGCCTGTTCGATATTTTCATCGACGCTGGCGCCGCTGTTTCCACCCCGACATGTGGCCCTTGCCTGGGAGGCCACATGGGCATCCTGGCCGAGGATGAGCGCTGCCTGGCCACCACCAACAGAAACTTTGTCGGCAGGATGGGCCATCCCAAATCGGAAGTGTATCTGGCCTCCCCAGCCGTGGCCGCCGCGTCCGCGGTTACAGGTGTGATCTCCAGTCCGGAGGATATGTAGCTCCTGGAGCGAGTGCAAAAGCGGACCAACCGCAGGAACAACCCTCCCGGCGAATCGTAGCGGGAATCGTTCAAATGTCTTGCGAGCGGATCCTCTTTGCTCCGACGGATTCCATGTTGTTCCACGCCGCCGCCAAGGAGCCTTCTATGTCTATCCCCCGGCAAGCGTCCTCCACTACATGGACTTCAAATCCCGCAGCCACTCCATCCAGCGCCGAATATTGGACGCAAAAGTCCGTGGCCAGCCCCGTGAGGAATATGACACCCACCCCAAGCTCGCCCAGATATCCGGCCAGCCCGGTAGGAGTCTTGTGGTCATTTTCCATGAACGTTGAATATGAATCTATCCCCTTGTGATGTCCCTTGCGGATAACCATTCGGCACCCGGGGACATCCAGACCCTCGCAGATCATGGCCCCGCGGGTTTGCTGGACACAATGGTCGGGCCACAGGATCTGACGTCCATAGGTCAGCTCCACCGTGTCATATGGAGCTTTCCCCGGGTGGGAAGACGCGAACGAGGCATGACCAGGCGGATGCCAGTCCTGGGTCATGATTATATGGTCAAATTTATGGGCCAGCCGGTTTATAACCGGAACCACTTCAGCGCCCGAGGGTACGGCCAGCGCCCCGCCGGGCAGGAAATCATATTGCACGTCCACGATGATCAAGGCTGCACCCCGTTCTGTTTCGCTCATGGCGGCTCCTTTATTTACACTGGGTTACGGTACTGCCCATGATTATAGTTCCATTCAATCCACCGGCGCCATGGGAACTCCTGGATAGCAGCGTTGGACTCCCGTTTGTTCCAAGCGCCACTTAAACAGGCCAGAGCCATGGAGACCGAAGAGGAATGATTTAATCCATACAATACTTCGAGCCAGTACATACCATTACGGTCCGCCCCTGTTTACCCGGTCCCAAATATTTATGTAAATAATTACATTCTCGCAAGCTGGGACTAATATCGTATAATACCCGGTGAGAAACCTGAAGTGATGTGATTATGAACGATTCTCCGCTTGGATTTTATTCCAATATCAATTCCGACGATACCGATCTGCGGTTATTCGCGGAGAGGATCAATTTGGTCTATTCCCACGCCACCGCTGTCATCTCTTCCTCGCTTTTAGCGGTAGTTATCACGGTTTTCATCTTCTGGGGCGAGGTATCCAATGAAAAAATCGTAATTTGGGCCACCATGGTGGTGATCACCTGCTTTTATGGTTACCTGCAGGTAATACGCTTTTCCAGGGCTCGCTCCTCCAAGGAAACCATGATCCCCTGGAAGATGCGGTTCCTCGCCAACACATTCATCATGGGCGCCTTGTGGGGATGGGCCACGGTTTTCCTTCCTCCGGCAGATTCGAAGATTCACCAGGTTTTCCTGATCCTGATGGCAGGCTGTCTGGCCGCTGGAAGCGTGGCCACCTTTTCGGCAGTCATAGAATCGATCTTCATGTTCTCGCTCCCCGCCCTGGCCCCGGTAGCCGGAGTCTTGATCTCAAGCGGAAACAGCATCGAGTCCTCCATGGGGTGGGTGACCCTGCTCTACATTATGTTCCTGATCAGCGTCTCCCGGCGAATCAACGGCGTAGTCAGCTCCACGCTCAAGCTGCGATACGAGAACATGGACCTGATGAACAACATGCAAAAATCGGTGCTGGAGCTTTCCATGGCAAAGGATTCGCTGATCAAAAGCGAGGATCGCTTCCGTAACCTTGCCGAGGCCTCCTTCGAGGGGGTACTGATCGTAGAAAACGGCTTCATCATAGACTTCAACCTCGCGCTACTCTCAACCACTGGATATACCGCCGAGGAACTGGGCGGGAAAAGACTGTTAGACCTGGTGGTCCCAGACTATCACGCGATGATAAAAAGAAGACTCATTGTGGATCATCCCACCCCGACGGAAATACTGCTCAAGACCAGGAACGGATCGGCCCTGCCGGTGGAGGTACGGGTAAAATCGGCCAACTACAAGGGCGCCGCCATCCGGGTGATCGCCATCCGCGACATAAGGCTACGCAAGAAAACAGAGAAAAACCTGTTGGAAGCCAAAACAAGAGCCGAGGAGGCCACAAGGCTTAAGGACATGTTCGTCTCCCTGGTGGCGCACGACCTTAAATCACCCATTAACTCAATCCTGAGCCTCCTGTGTATGCAAAAAGATGGAGACGAGGCCATGAAGGAAATTGCCCGGCGCCCGGAAACCATCGACAGCGTGCTGGAAAGCGGCGCGCGCATGATGGATATGATTGATGAGCTGTTGAGTTTAAGTCGATTGCATACCGGAAAAATCATCCCATCCCCCCGAGTCATCCATTGCCACGAACTGGCCCGGCTGGCCCTCACCGGCTACGAGCCGACCGCCAAACGCAAGAATATCACCCTCGAAAATAATGTGGGTATCGACAACGTGGTATTCATCGACCCGGACCTCACTGTCCAGGTGATGCGAAACCTGGTGTCCAACGCCCTTAAATTCTGCGGCTCCGGAAATACTATCAGCATCACCGCCCCCCAGGGCAAGGCGCCGGTGCTGATCGTCTCCGATACCGGCCCCGGCATTAGGGAGGACATCCTGGTGGATATCTTCCGGCATGACAAAAAGACCTCCACACCAGGCTCCGATGGCGAGCAAGGAACCGGGCTGGGGCTTCCCTTCAGCAAGGACATCATGGAGGCCATGGAAGGCGCCATTTCCCTGAAGACTTCCAGCGAAGGAACATCGGTCTATCTATACCTCCCGCTTCGCAAGCCGCGCATCCTGCTGGTGGACGACGACCAGGCTATGCTGGACCTTTGCAGAAAAAGACTTGGTAACCTGGACGTGGATATCGTGGAAACATGCGACGGCGCCGACGCCCTGAGAATTATCGGAGCCGAGTCCCTGGACCTTGTGGTTTCCGACATCATGATGCCCGGGGTGGACGGCTTCCAGATACTGGAAACCACCCGCAACAATGTAAAAACATCCGGCCTGCCCGTCATTATCATCACTGGCGAACAGAGCGACGAGATCCGCCAAAAAGCTTTCGCCATGGGCGCAAGCGATTTCTTGCGCAAGCAGGGCTCCGCCAACGAGCTGCTGGCCATGGTGAAAAAGCGGATATACAAGTAACGGCGCCGACCATCCAGGCGATACTTGATTTTATCCATCCCTCTCTTGCCGTATTGATATAATGCCTCATCTAAATTCAGCAAGACGGAGCGACCAGGAAGATGAACAGGAAAACCAAGATCATCTGCACCATAGGCCCGGCCTGTAGCGGCCTGGAGACCCTGAAGGCGATGATGCTGGCCGGTATGGACATTGCCAGGCTTAACTTTTCCCACGGAACCCACGAGAGCCATTACAACACCATCGAAATCTTGCGACAGGCAAGCCTGGAAACCGGCAAGCGTATCGGCATACTGCAGGATCTTTGCGGACCAAAGATACGGCTAGGCAGGCTCGATGGGGAATTCACCCTGGAGTCGGGAGGGCTGGTGGCCCTCACCTATGGAGAATCGTCCGATGACGGCAGCCTTCCGGTGAACTACCCCCACCTGGTGGAGGATCTGGCCCAAGGCGCCAGTATCCTGCTGGCCGACGGCCTGGTGGAACTGATGGTGGAGGAAAAAAGAAGCGGCAGCCTCGTATGCCGCATCTTAAATGGCGGCGTCGTCACATCCCATAAGGGAGTGAACCTACCCCTTAGCAAGCTCCGAATACCAGCCTTTACACAGAAGGATGAAAAGGACCTGATGTTCGGTCTGGAAGTGGGTGTCGACTTTGTGGCCATGTCCTTCGTCAGGGACGAGAAAGACCTGGCGCCGATCCTGGAAATCCTGGCCGACCAGCAGAAAAACAGGCCGATGCTGCTGGCCAAGATAGAAAAACCGCGCGCGGTGGAAAGCCTGGACAACATCCTGGCGGTGGTGGATGGTATCATGGTGGCCAGAGGAGACCTGGGCGTGGAAACACCCTATGAAAAGCTGCCCATGATGCAAAAGAGAATCATCACCGCCACCAGAAAAGCCGCAAAGCCGGTCATCACCGCCACCCAGATGCTCCGATCCATGGTGGACCACCCACGCCCCACCCGCGCCGAAACCACCGACACAGCCAACGCCATCCTGGACGGCACCGACGCGGTCATGCTCTCCGAGGAGACCGCCATGGGCGCCTATCCCGTGGAAGCGGTGCGCGCCCTGAACAAAATCGCACTCGCCACGGAGGGGGAGATCGATTATGAAAAATACATGGATGAGCCGGTTTCCCCCCTATTGGCGCCGATCCCGGCCGAAATAACAAAATCCGCCTGCTCCCTTTCCAACGATCTTGGCGCAAGGTGCATGGTCACCATCACAAGCTTCGGATACACTCCCAGGATGATAGCCCGCCTAAGGCCCCAGGCGCCTGTCCTGGCCATATCAGACGACGAATCGATCCTGCGCCAGCTGCAGCTTACCTGGGGTGTGATCACGGTCCTGGGACCAGAGATCAGCGAACAGGACGGCATGCTGGAGTTCGTGTTCAACACCGTCCGGGACAAGGACTTATGCTCGGAAGGGGACAAGCTGGCATTGGTATACGTCAATCCTTATGACGAACAAGGAAAGGAAAACGTGATCAAGATTATCAACGTCCCAGGCATCCTGGTATGACGGTGGACAGCCCTTTCCACCTAATAATCCCAGCCCCGGTCTGCTACAATATTCCCTTTCGCGGCCATCCCCCTGGGCCCAGGGCCGCCGCGATAACCAATATTTAAATCTTTCATCCCTGGAGGTACATTACACATGGCTGTGGAGCTGGATACCCTGAACGAAATGATCAGGGAAAAGAGCGGGTTTTTGGATGATCTGAAGGCCCAGATAGGCCGCGTGATCGTGGGGCAGAACAAAATGGTGGAAGGAATGCTGATCGCCATCCTCTGCCGCGGCCACGCTTTGCTGGAGGGAGTGCCGGGTCTGGCCAAAACCCTCTCCATCCACACCCTGGCCCAGACCCTGAATCTGGGATTCAGACGCTTGCAGTTCACGCCGGACATGCTCCCCGCGGATATCACCGGCGGCGAGATATACAACGCCAGGGAGGGCGGATTCGAGGTACGCAAGGGCCCCATTTTCGCCAACGTCATCCTGGCCGATGAGATAAACCGCGCTCCAGCCAAGACCCAAAGCGCTCTGCTGGAGGCCATGCAGGAGCGGCAAGTGACCATCGGCGGCCATACTTTCCCCCTGCCGGAGCCTTTTATCACCCTGGCCACCCAAAACCCCATAGAGCAGGAGGGGACATACCCCCTGCCGGAGGCCCAGGTGGACCGCTTCATGCTGAAGCTGAAGATCGATTACCCCACTAGGGAAGAAGAGGTGCAGATAGTAAACAGGATGACCATCGGCGCCCTCCCTTCTGTGAAAGTGGCCGCCACACCGGAGGACCTGACCAGCGCCATGAAAGTGATTGAGCAGATATATATTGATCCGAAGATCATCGAGTATATCGTCAACGTGGTGGACGCAGGACGCAGGCCGGAGAAATACGGCCTCCAGATCGCCCACCTGATCCAGTACGGCGCCTCGCCGCGAGCCTCCATATTCCTGACACAGGCGGCCCGCGCCAAAGCGTTCCTGCAAAGACGCGGTTATGTAACTCCGGATGACGTGAAGGCCGTCGGCATGGATGTGTTGCGCCACAGGGTCATACCCACATACGAGGCTGACGCGGAAAACTTCGCCCCGGAAGATATCATAAAAACCATTTTCGACAACCTGGAAGTGCCATGAACGATTTCGGCGCCCTCCGCCCATAGACGACGCCATGGAATCTGAAGATAAACGCTCCCTGCCGGAAAAGATAAGGGAGATAGAGATCCGGGCCAGGAAAGTGGTCAACAGCCTTTTCTCCGGGGAGTACCATTCCGTGTTCAAGGGAATGGGGCTGATGTACGCCGAAAGCCGCCCCTACCAACCAGGCGACGATGTACGCGCCATGGACTGGAAAGTCACCGCCAGGGCAGGTCAGCCTTTTGTCAAGGTGTTTCATGAGGAGCGGGAGCTGATCCTTATGCTGGTGGTGGACATGTCCGGCTCCGGCCATTTCGGCTCCCAGGGAAAATTCAAGAGCGAAACCGCCGCCGAAATCTGCGCGGCCATGGCCTTTTCCGCCATCCGCAACAACGACAAGGTGGGGCTTATCGCTTTTACCGAACAGACGGAACTGTACATCGCTCCCCGCAAAGGCCGCTCCCACGCGCTCCGGCTGATAAGAGAAATTCTGTTTTTCAAGCCCAATGGGAAAGGCACCAACATCCGGGCGGCGCTGGAGTTCATGAGCCGCGTGGTGACCAAGAAATCGATCGTCTTCCTGGTCTCCGATCTGAAGGACGAAGGGTATGACAAGATTATGGCCACCATGTCCAAAAAGCATGACCTTATCGCCGTTCGGGTGTTCGACCAACGGGAGGTGAGCTTGCCGGACGCAGGCTACGTCACGATGGAAGACGCGGAGACTGGCGAGCGGATGGTGGTGGACACATCCGACCCCGCCATTCGCGAGGGCTTTGCCAAAGCGGCGATAAACGCGAACCTGAGAAAATCCAGGGACCTGGCCGCCATCGGCGTGGACGAAGTGGCCGTGGACGCAGGGGGGTCCTATGTGGAGCCGCTAGCTAAATTCTTCAAGCTGCGGGAAAGAAGGCGAAGGTTCGGATGATGAGGCTTCTCCCGCTCATCGCCATCGCGTTTTCGGCCATGGCCCAGCCTGCCATGGGACAGGCCACCGTTGACATCACCCCGCAAACTTCCCCCATAGCCTCCCCCATCACGGCCCGGCTCTCTATCCGGCTGGCGGCGGGGGAACGTGTGCGGCTTCCAAAAAACCCCCCCTTACCCGATAAAGCGGAACTGCTGGATATGAAGGCCCATCCTTCCGTGCCGCAAAGCGATGGGGGCGCCACACAAGTGGTCGAATATATATTCATGATGTACAAGGTGGGAAAAGCCGAGTTTCCCGCAGTGACCTATGAAATCGTGGGGGAGGAGGAGAAACGCCGAACCTTATCCACTGACCCCGGGTCATTCGAGATCATCACCTCCCTCACCGACCCGAAGACAGCGGATCAACCCATCGAGATTCGCCCACCGGTGGATTTGCCGTTTGACTGGAAGCGATACCTGCTCCCTACCCTGGCGCTGCTGGCCGCCGTCATTATCGGCGCGTTGATGTGGCGCAAGTTTTCCACCAGACGCCGGATTATTGAGGAGCGGCAGGGCCCTCCGCCCGTGCCGCCGCATCTGGAAGCTTTCGATAGCCTGGCAGCTCTAAAGAGTCAGGACATGTTCGCCCGGGGGCATGGCCGCAAATATTTTTTCCTGTTGTCGGATATCATTCGCAAGTATGTGGAGGGGCGATACGGCGCGCCTGCGCTGGAGAGAACCACCGACGAGTTCGAGCGGGAATTCGACCTGCGTTATGAGCGGAAGGAAAAAAGAGACAAGCTTATGGACCTTATGCGGACCTGCGATATGATCAAATTCGCAAATCAGGAAACCTCCCGCGAGGAAGGCGACCGTGCCTTCGACCAGGCATGGGCCTGGGTGGAGGAGACAAAGCCGCGCAAGCCCACTGCGCCGGAGGAAAAGGAGAAATGAGTTTCGAGCACCCCTGGCTTCTGCTGGCGCTGATTGCCCTTCCATTCTGGCTGCGATACCACTGGGTCGCCGCGCCCTCCATGCGGTGGAACGCCCGCTATTCCGACATCCATGTCATCAGGCGCCTCGCCGGGGTAGGGACCCCGATCATGGCCCGGGCGCCCTTCTACTTCAGGTTCGCCGCCGTAGCCTTGCTGATCCTGGCCCTTGCCCGGCCGCAAACCGGCTCTTCAGAAGTGGAGATCATCAGCCAGGGAATCGATATCATCCTGACGCTGGACCTTTCCACCTCCATGAGCGCTTCTGATTTTCAGCCCACCCGGCTGACGGCGGCCAAGAAGGCGCTGAAGGAATTCATATCGGGGCGGAAAAACGACCGTATAGGACTGGTGGTGTTCGCCGCCCGGGGATACACTCAATGCCCGCTCACTCTTGACTATCCCACTCTACTCGAATTTCTGGAGAAATCTGATATCGGAATGCTGGAAGACGGCACCGCCATCGGCATGGCGATCGCCTCGGCGGCCAACAGACTCAAGGATTCCAAGGCTAAGAGCCGCATCGTCATCCTGCTCACCGACGGGATGAACAACGCGGGCTCCATCGACCCGGCCACCGCCGCCAGGATGGCGAAAACCCTGGGGATAAAGGTGTATACCATTGGGGTGGGCAAAGAAGGGATCTTCAACCAGAAAGTGGATGATCCATTGATGGGCCAGCGCACGATAGCCGTGCGCACCACCATAGACGAGTCGCTTCTGCTACGGATCGCCAGCCTCACCGGCGGGCAATACCACCGGGCCCAGGATGAGCGTAAATTGCAGATGATATACCAGGAGATCGACATGATGGAGAAAACCGACATCAAGACGAAAGTCTATATTCACAAGACCGACTGGTTCTTCTGGCCACTGTTCGGAGCCTTGGCGCTCATGCTGCTGGAAATCATCCTCCCCGCCACCAGGTGGAGGATAGCGCCATGAGGTTCGCCCAGCCGGAGTGGCTGTATCTGGCCATGGCGGCGCCCTTGATACTGGGCCTGGCCGCATGGCGGGGGATCATCGCCACCCGCAACGCCATGGAGCTGTTCCTCTCCCCGGACGACGCTCGAAGACTGGTGGATACAGGGCTGGCTCGCCGCAAGCTAGTTCGGGCGGCCATGCTGATCCTTGCCGCCGTCCTGACGATGAGCGCCATGGCCCGTCCCCAGTTCGGAATAAAACCGATGGAGGTGAAGCGGGCCGGTGTGGATGTGATGCTGCTTGTGGACACATCCACCAGCATGGCGGCCACCGATGTGAAACCAAGCAGGATGGAGCGCGCCCGCAATGAGCTGACCCGGCTGGTGGAGGCGCTGGAAGGAAACAGGATCGGGATCATCGCCTTCGCCGGGGAGAGCTTTATGGAATGTCCCCTCACCCTGGACTCCGGCACGGTGCGGCTCTTTCTGGATACCATCGAAACAGGAATCATCCCCACTCCCGGAACTTCTATCGGCGCCGCGGTGGAAGACGCTGTGGCCGCTCTCACCCGGGGGGGGACGGTAAAAAGCAAGGTTATCATCCTGGTCACAGACGGGGAGGATCTGGCCGGAGAGGTGGACCGGGCCGCCACCGCCGCCAAAAAAGCTGGAGTAAAAATCTTCAGTGTCGGCATAGGGTCCGTCTCCGGAGCGCCGATCCCGGAGGTGGACGATATGGGCCAGGTGGCAGGTTATAAAAAGGACTCTTCCGGAGCCCCTCTGCTAACCCGGCTGGACACCGCCGCCTTGAGCCTTCTTTCCGGCTCCACCGGTGGAACGTCCATCTCTTCCCAGGGGGAGCGGCTGGACCTGTCCAGCCTTATCGACGAAATACGGAAGCAGGAGAAGACAGATATCGGTTCCTTCGAGTTCAGTGAATATGTGGAGCGTTACCCCCCGCTTGCGGCGCTGGCGCTGGTTTTGCTGGTGGGCGAATATCTCCTCTCCTCGTGGAGAGGAAGGGAGAAGTCGGCCACGGCTTGATCTGACACTTCTCTGTCCGCAGCCTCCCACATCATCAGGCTGATCGCTTCACATTGCCTCATGCTCCATCAATCCTATATTCCATGTAGTACATCCTTGGGATATACGATATCAAATGGGTTGCGCTGGACTGTTGAGACTGCCTTATCCGGAGAACTAGGCGAAAACCACTTATTGCGCATTGACATGGTTAATGTTTTCGTCGCCATTCTCCTTTCCCTCCAGGGCTGACCCATCCACCTTCAGCCACCTATCCCCTGCCATCCTTATCCCGATCGCGCCCAGCGGCGCCGTGATGATTATCGACAGCGCCGCCACCGCCAGAATCACTTCCCCTCCGGCGATGCCAGCCTCCAGCGGCACGGCCCCGATGGCCGCCTGCACAGTGGCCTTGGGGGTGTACGCCACCACGCAGAAGAGCTTCTCCTTAAAGTTCATGTCGGCGCCGACCAATGACACCATCACCCCCGCACTGCGGGCCACCAGCCCGATAAGTATCAGCGCTCCCCCGGCCAGTCCCGCGTTCCACGCAACTTGCGGCTCCACCTGCGCCCCCACCAGCGTGAAGAGGAGTATCTCCGCGAAGATCCACACCTTGGAAAGCTTGGCCGATATCTTGTGGGCTCGCACTTCCACCTTCTCCAGCAGCACGAACCCGATGGTCATCACCCCAAGCAGAGCGGAGATGGCCACCACACCGTGTAGCGCCTTCTCCAGCCATGTCAGCAGGATGGCCACCGCCACCACTGTGATGGTCATCTTGGTGGCGCGGGTATGGAACCTGTCGAAGAGCCGATACAGGGCGTATCCGGCCAGCCCCCCCAGGGCCACCCCCGCCAGCATCGACTCCGGAATCTCCAGCAGTTTGCCAGCCACACTCATATCCTGCCCCGCCCCCATCCCCAGCAGGATGGTGAAGATGACGATCACGAATACGTCATCCACCGAGGAGGCGCCCAGTATCATGGTGGGGATTCCTTTTTCCGTGCCGCGCTTTTCGTCCATGAATTTCAACATCAGGGGCACCACCACCGCCGGGGATACCGCCGCCAGGATCGCCCCCAATATGGCGCCCTCCAGCCAGGTGATCCCCAGTAGCATCGGCGCCAGCGCCGCGATGGCCACCCCCTCGAACACCGCCGGGACAACGGACATCACCAGCGCTGTCTTCCCCACCCGGTTCAGGGTGTCCCGGCGCAGCTCCAGCCCCGCCCGCAACAGGATCACGATCAGCGCCACCATTCGGAAATCGGCGGAGACTTTCAAAAGCTCCGACCGCATCATATCCAGGAAGCTGGGGCCGCACAGAACGCCTACAAGAAGCATCCCCACAAGCCCCGGCAGGCGGACCTTCTCCAGCAGGTGGTTGGAGAAAAGCCCCAGAAGGACAATGAGCGCTATGCTTTCGGCCATTGCGTCAAATCATGGGAGCTGAGTCACACCCCATCCAGGTGGGCCTTCAGCCGTGCTATGGCTTTCTCCACGCCGATAAGGACTACGAAGCTGCCGATGCGAGGGCCAGAATCCTGGCCCAGGAATATCCTGTACAACACACCGAACCACTGCTTCATGTTTATCTCCCGCTCCTTGGCCGACTGGAACGATGCGTTCTGCGCCGATTCCGCCGTCACTTCCCCCTCCGCGGCCAGATTTTCCAGCGCCTCGATGAATGCGCGGACAGCGTCGTCGTGTTCATGGGTAGGCTTCACCCGTTCCTTGCCCGCCAGGTGATATTCCTGGTAATAGGCCAGCACACCGGCTATCAGCTTGTCGTAGTAGGGGAGGTTCTCCTTCACGTCCGGTTGGTACTTGATCAGATACTGGAGCACCACCTCCGGGTCCGTCACGTTAAGCGCCATGGCCAGGTTGTCTATCAGCGAGTATGTGACGATATTCTGTCCATGCT
>JAOUMU010000013.1 GCA_029881335.1 Nitrospinota bacterium
GGGGCCATCGGACAAGGAGCTTTGCTGGTGGTTGGAAAGGTTGGGGCTGGCGCCTGAGCTTTTGGGTAAATCGGCTGCTGCCCTTTCCATTGGGCAGAAGCAGAGGGTGGCGCTGATTCGCGGGCTGCTGGTCAGGCCAAAGCTGGCCCTGCTGGATGAGCCTGCCTCCGGGTTGGATCTGGAGTCGGCGGAGCTGATGCGCGGGCTGATCGCTGAGCTGGTGGAAAACGACAGGATGGCGGTGGTTCTGACCAGCCACCAGAAGCTGTTCCACGAAGCCCTGGTCCATCGGGAGGTTAATCTGATGGAGAAATCGCCATGATTATAGATCCGGATATTTACGACATGAGCATGACCATGCTGATGTTCGGCGCGGTGGTGGGTCTCTCCCTATACGACGGGCTGAAGCTGGAGAAAAGCCTGATAATCGCCACTATCAGAACCGTGGTCCAACTGGTCTTTGTGGGATATGTGATCACTGCCCTGTTCCGGCTGGACAACTGGTGGGTGGTGATACTTTCCTTTATGTTCATGTCTGCCGTGGCGGCCAAGGCAGGGCTGGACCGGATGAAAGGCGCCGTGCCAGGGCTTTACGCGCCGATGTGGCTGGGGATAGTCTTCGGCTCCCTATACACCGTGGCGGTGGTCACCGGCGCCGTGCTGAAAGTGGAGCCGTGGTACAGGGTGGACGTGATGATCCCCCTGGGGGGGATGATCCTGGGCAACGCCATGAATGGTGGAGCAATCGCCGCGGAACGGCTCTACTCGGAGATCAAAGGGCGCCGGGAACAGATCGAGACCCTGTTGATGCTAGGTTGGGACTATCGGGCCGCTACGGCCGAAGCGCGCCGGGAGGCTGTGCGGGCGGCGTTGATCCCCACCATAAACACCATGACCACCGTGGGGCTGGTGCATCTGCCGGGGATAATGGTGGGCCAGATGCTAGGGGGTGTGGACCCTGGGGTGGCGGCCAAATATCAGATCGTTATAATGCTTATGGTGGCGTCCTCCGTGACGCTGACGGCAGCGCTGTTCACCAAGCTTGCGATGAAACGATTCTTTACACCTAATCAGGCGCTAAGGGGGGAGCTTTTCGAGTAGTCAACAGAGGGGACCACACTGACAGAGGGGATCCTGGCGCAGGAAGCTGGAAATGATCGCCCCAAAGCGAGGGCTCTAGGGCTTGACGACCTTGCCTGCGGAGATGCAGCGGGTGCAGACGCGGATGGTCTTGCTGACGCCGCCTTCCGCAGGTGTGCGGACCTTTTTCAAGTTCGGGTTCCAGCGCCGTTTGGATGAGTTGTTGGCGTGGCTCACCTTGTTACCGAACATCGGCTTTTTGCCGCATAAACTGCATTCCCTGGCCATGATCCGTCCGTTTCGTAAAAATGTATGTATTTTGGGAAAAGAGCAATCTTAGCATGATTTCCCGGAGAATCAACTCTTTTTTTGCCAGGGGCTACCACTCGTGACAGGGCTTATGCGGTCAACCCACTTGTGGGTTCACGCCCACTTGTGGGTTCACGCCCACTTGTGGGTTCACGCCCACTTGTGGGTTCACGCCCACTTGTGGGCCGCCCGGCGGCGCACTTATAACCTATCCTCTATACCCACACAACAATAAACAATTTGTAAATATGTCGCTAATTCTCTAACATTCATGAGTACACCAAATCTTAAGGGGAATCGATGACCGTCAAGAAACCCGCCCCAAAAGGCGCCTTGGAGGTGAAGACCACCACCTGTTACATGTGCGCATGCAGATGCGGCATAAAGGTCACCATAGAGAACGGCCAGGTCCGCTTCATCCAGGGCAATCCGGACCACCCCACTAACCAGGGAGTCATCTGCGCCAAGGGTTCCTCCGGCGCCATGAAGCAGAATAGCCCCGCCCGCATCTTCTCCCCCTTGTTGCGCAAGGAAGGGTCGGAGCGAGGCGCAGGCGAGTTCGAGCAGATATCCTGGGACCAGGCGTACGACATCCTCACCGCGAGGCTGAAAAAAATCCGGAATGAAGACCCGAAGAAGCTGGCCTTTTTCACCGGGCGCGACCAGATGCAGGCGCTGACCAGTTATTTCACAAAACAGTTCGGCTCGCCAAACTACGCGGCCCACGGCGGCTTCTGTTCCGTAAACATGGCCACTGGCATGATCTATTCCATCGGCGGCTCCTGCTGGGAGTTTGGCGCCCCGGATTGGGACCGGGCCAAGTACGCGGTAATCTTCGGTGTGGCGGAGGATCACGACTCTAATCCGATGAAGCTTGGCATCAGCAAGTTCAAGGAGCGCGGCGGCAAGCTGGTGATGGTGAACCCTGTTCGCTCCGGCTATGGCGCGGTGGCGGATGAGTGGATTCCCGTCCGGCCCGGCACGGATGGCGCCCTGATCATGGGGATGCTCAAGGTGCTGCTGGAGAACGGGTTGTTCGACAGGGAGTTTCTGCTGACCCAGACCAACGCGCCTCAGCTTGTGGTGGTGGACGAAGGGGGCGAAGAGGAAGGGCTCTTCTGGCAGGAGGGGGAGTTTGAGGATAGTGATCATACCGCAAACTATGTTTGGGACAGGGTGACCAATTCACCAAAACCTTTTGGCGAAAAAGGAGTCCAGCCCAAGCTGGTGGGGGAGTTTAAGACCCCCGATGGCAAAAGGGTGAAGACCGCGTTCACACTGCTTTCCGAGCGGGTGCTGGCGGATTACCCGCTCGACAAGGTGAGCAGGATCACCGGTGTGCCAAGGGAGCAGATAGAACGGGTGGCGCTGGAGATGGGAGTCATCGCCCGGGACGAGACGATAACCCTTCCCATAGAATGGACCGACGCCTTTGGCGAGCATCACAAAACCGTCACCGGCAACCCGGTTTCCATATTCGCCATGAGGGGCCTGGCCGCCCACTCCAACGGATTCCAGACCATCCGCGCCTTCTCCACCCTGATGATGGCGCTGGGGATAGTGGATCGCCCCGGAGGATTCCGCCACAAGCCGCCCTTCCCAAAGCCGATCCCCCCATGTCCCAAGCCTATCGACGGCCCGCAATATATTCAGCCAAACACTCCGCTGCCAAACCCGGAGCTCGGGTTCCCCACCAAACCGGAGAACCTGATGGTGAACGAGGACGGCTCCCCGGTGCGAATTGACAAGGCGTTCAGCTGGGAGTTCCCGCTTACGGCTCACGGCATGCTGCAAAACGTCATCACCAACGCCCACAACCATGACCCGTACAAGATAGACACGCTGATCCTCTTCATGGCCAACATGGCGTGGAACTCCAGCATGAACACAAGCCGCATGCTGGAGATGCTGCGGGCCAAGGATGACAGTGGCGAGCATCGGATACCTTTCATCGTTGTTTCCGACGCGTTTTATTCGGAGCAGGTGGCCTATGCCGACCTGGTGCTGCCGGACACCACATACCTGGAACGCTACGACGTTCTCTCCTTGCTGGATCGGCCGATCAGCGAGGTGACGGGCCTGGTGGACAGTATCCGCCAGCCGGTGATCGATCCGCCGGAAGGGTGCGAGGCTTTCCAGGAGACACTGATAAAGCTGGCGGGGCGGCTGGGGCTGCCAGGCTTCTGCGACGACGCAGGCAAGACGAAGTTTCGCGACTATAAGGATTTCGTCATCAACTGGACAGTGGCGCCGGACACACCGGTGGGCTTTCTGGCAGGATGGCGCGGCAAGGAGGGGCGGGACCATATCGTGGGAGAGCCGAACCCGGATCAGTGGGAGATGTATGTCAAGAACGGCTGCTTCTTCGAGCTGGAGCTGGAGGAGTCTTTGCAATACAACCGCAATATAAACCAGGGATACCTGGACTGGGCGCTGGACCATAAGCTGATCCGCCGCAATGATCCTATCATAATGAAAATCTACTCCGAGACCTTGCAGCGCTTCCGGCTGGCCGCCAAAGGGACGCGCAAGGGGCGCCAACCATCTTCGGAGGCCACCCGTCGCCGAATTTTGAAGTATTTCGATCCCATCCCATTTTGGCATCCGCCGCTGGAAGATTACCGGGTGGACACGGAGAAGTACCAGATCCACGCCATCACGCAGAGGCCCATGCCGCATTACCACGCATGGGACTCGCAAAACGCATGGCTTCGACAGATCATCGGCCAGAACTTTTTGTACATGAATCCTATTCTCTCCAAAAAGCTGGGCCTGGCAGAGATGGACTGGGTGTGGGTGGAATCGGCCCACGGAAAGATACGCTGCCAGATGAAAACGACCCAGGCTGTCCAGCCGGATACGGTGTGGACCTGGAACGCCATCGGCAAGCATCCGGGAGCCTGGGGGCTGGACCCGAATGTGGATGAGGTTCAGAAGGCTTTTCTGCTGAACCACCTGATCACCGAGGAGATATCGGATGGTGACGGAGGATACATATCCAATTCCGACCCGATCTCCGGTCAGGCGGCATGGTATGACCTGCGGGTGCGGATATGGAAAGCCGAAGAGGAAGGGTCCTGGCCCCAGTTTGCGCCGATCCAGCGGCCACCGGGGATGAAGGAAACACCGGATATCCTGCGCTACTCCTCCTCCGGAAAGAAGTGAAGCCATGACACAGCAATTTGCCCTGGTGATAGACCTGAACACATGTGTGGGGTGCCACGCCTGCGGCGCCATATGCAAGTCGTGGAACACCTCCGGCCAGTTCGGACCCCTTACCGACCATAATCCCTACGGCAAGGATGTCACCGGGGTGTGGTTCAACAGGATTCAAACCTATGAAGTGGGGGAATACCCCAACGTGGAGGTTGTTCACTTCCCAAAGTCGTGCATGCATTGCGTGGACGCGCCATGTGTGCCGGTGTGTCCCACCAACGCCACTTATAAAAGAGAAGAGGACGGCATCGTCCTTGTTAACTACAACGACTGTATCGGGTGCAAGTATTGCTCCTGGGCGTGCCCATATGGCTGCCGAGAGTTCGACCATTACGATGGCGTAATGAAAAAATGCACCTTATGCGTGGACAGGATTTATGACGAGACCCTGCCCGAGGAGGAGCGGATTCCCGCCTGCGTGCTGGCCTGCCCGGCCAAGGCCAGGAGCTTTGGAGATATCAATGATCCAGAGTCGGATGTCTCCCGCGCCATCCGCGACAAAATGGGGCACAAGCTGATGCCGGAAACCGGCGCCAACCCGGCCAACCATTATCTGCCGCGTCGAAAGACCCATGTGGCTTTGGATCTGGACCAGGTGACCGTAAAGAAACAAAAAGCCATTATCGTCACACGCAAGAGCGCCAAGGAAGGCGAAACCTTGATTGAAGACTTTGGTATCGGAGGTTGATATGAGGCCGGAATATTCCCTTATATTGCTGACTGTGCTGGCAGGGGCAGGCCAGGGGCTGTTTCTATTTCTGGCCACGGGAGACATGGCCGGATTCTCCAAGGGTTCCCGCCTGCCTCCGATGACCACCCTCACAGGGCTGGGTGTGGCGCTGGCGCTGACGCTGGCCGGGATGGCCGCGTCCTTTTTTCCCCTCACCCACAAGGCGCGGGGAGTAAAGGCGATCAATAAATGGCGCCACTCCTGGCTCTCCAGGGAAGTTATCCTGTTGCCCGTGTTTGTGGGGGGGATGGTGTTCTATGGCCTTCTGTATTTCATCGGCGTCCATCCGGCCATCATCCAGGCCACCGGGGTGGCCGGGATATTCGTCGTCCTGGCCCTGTTCATCTCCACCGCCATGATCTACGGTCATTTGACGATTATCAGGGAATGGGGGACGGCGTATACACCCGCCAACTTCACCCTCACCGGTATGATAACAGGGTGGGCTTCCGGCGCGGCTGTGTACCAGATGGGCTTGGCGCCGGTGGGCGCCACCCTATTCAACCTGCGTCTATTCTTCCTCCTGGCTGTCGCGGGCCTGATCGTGAAGCTGTTATATTATCATCGAAACTCGCGGCTCTACTCCCCCACCACCATCCAGACGGCGCTGGGGATAGGCCATCGGAAAATCCGCCTGATGGACACAGGCTCCGCCTACCCCACATACAACACGGAGGAGTATCACTACACCGCCCTCAAAGAAAAACGGGGGATCCTGAAAGTCGCGTCCATAATCCTGCTATACATTTTGCCCATGGCTGGCCTGGCGTGGGACTATATGGCGCTATTCTCCGGCGGTGAGGGGTGTCTGGCGCCAGTGGCCGCTATATCCGCCATGGGGGGGGCGTTTATCGAGCGGTGGGTCTTCTTTGTGGAGGGAAACCACGCCCAGAACCTTTATTACGGCAACTTCCCTGTCGAAGCCCGGCCAAACCCGATCCTGCAATCGGGGAAAAAGGACGCGCCGTTGCCACCGGCTTGACCGCCCCGGGCATCGGCCTGGTTACCCTGGACGAGGCATTAGCTCCCGCTCTCCGGCATGTATCCGGGTTACCCCATCGGCGCTGGAACTTTTTTGCCCCCCGACGTGTCCAAGGTATGTAGCGCGTTCCCGGTTTTGGCGAATCCGCAAATATCATCAGAGTTATAGAGGATTGTTAACATGACTTACCCCCCCACCAAACCTCGCAATTTCAACAAGCTTCTCCTCCCCCTCCTCTGGTTCATGGCCGGGACCGCGCTCCTGCTCTCCAGCTCCGGCGCCACCGCCGCTACGCTGGAGCAATTTCTTTCGCGCATAAAAAGCTCCCATCCATATATGAAGAGAGAGGCGATCGGCCCAGAGGTGGATGAGGCGGCAAGACAGCAGCTGGCGGGTGACAAAGACTGGATTCTGAGAATCACGCCGAATGCACGTCATACCGAATCCAGCCTTGCCCAACCTGGGCAGCCGGAGAGCGCGACTATCTACGGAACGCGGATGTCTCTGGAAAAGACCTTTTGGGCTACTGGCGCGCGGCTTCGATTCACAGCGGATACGCTATATGCGGATCAGACCTGGGGTGACCGGCTGACTGGGCCGCAGACCAGGCCGCCGGGGGGTGGGAACGCCCAGAACCCTGGCCCGATCTCCGAGGCGCAATACCAGACCGGGGTGGGAGTGAGTATAAGCCAGCCGTTGATGCAAAACCGGGGCGGCGCGCAGGATAGGGTGCTGTATGAGGCTGCGGAGTACCAGGTGGAGGGGAGCCAGGCGAAGACCCATGAGAATCAGAAAGATTTTCTGCTCCAAATGGCCGAAAGCTTTCTGGACTGGGCCCTCGCGCAAGAGCGGGTGCAAATCGCCAGGGAGCGGCTGAAGGAGGAGCAGGAGGCCATGACACATGTTGGCGCCATCACAAAACCGGGAGGCGGGACTCCCCAGGTCGCGGCTCTGGACGCGGCGCGGGCGGAGGATGCGGTGATGTCCGCCCGGCGGAACCTGGCACTCGCGGAAGCGGTCATGAAATCGCTCAGGGCACGACTGGCCGAGTTGGCCCAAAACCCGAGTATGAACAACGAATCCGCAGAGCTGAGCCTGTATGAAACCGGCGCCATCCCCTCCGCGGAAAAAGCGGAAAAGATGGCCATCCGCCAGTCTGGCATTTTGCGCTCCCTGATGGCCCAAAAGAAGCAACTGACGACCATGGGAGCCGGGCTGGAGGATAAGTCCGATCCGGAGCTGACATTGAACCTTGGCGCCGGGCTGAAAGGTGAGGACCCGGATTACTCCCAGTCGCTGGGGATGGAGAAACAGGAGTGGAACGCCTCGTTGATATTCGTTTATCCGATAGGGAACAATTCCGCCACGCAGGAGGTAAGGAAAAACAGGCTTCAGATAATGCGGATGGAAGAAGATATCCGCGTAGCCAGACTGGACCTGTCCGCTCTGGTGAAAAAGCTGATCACACGGATAGAGGAGACGGACAAGGCGCTATCTGTTAGCCGGGAGCATGTGGCGGCAGCGGCCAGGCGAGCCGGGGAGGAGGGGCGGATGTACTCCAGTGGAAAGGGCGATTTAGCGCTGGCCATTTTAAGTAGGGACAACAAGGAAAAGGCGCGGGCGCTTCTTGCGGAGACATCAGCGGAGAGGTGGAAGCTGAAGCTGGCCCTGGACGCGGCTTTAGGGGCTATTTAGATGTTAGAATCGGGGCCGACGTATGTTATAATTCATTCCATTTGAGAATAGGAGCCTTGACTGATGCTCAGGTGGGATGAAAGCTATAGCGTGGGAGTGGAAAGATTCGACGCTCAGCACATGAACTTTTTCCGGATACTGGAGCAACTGGCTCAGGACGCAGAAGAGGGAAAAGACGCCGTGTGTAAGGCGATCGATGGGCTGTTGAAATACGTCACGGACCATTTTCGTGAGGAGGAAGAGCTGATGCGCTCCCTCGGATACCCCGGCTACGAGGATCATGTAAAGGAGCATGGGAAACTGATGGAGAAGACCAGGGAGCTATACTCCGACATGGACGCGGGCAGGCCAGACTCCGTGGAGAGTGTTCAATTGGTTTTGATCGACTGGATCCTGGAACATATCGGCAAGGTCGACCAGCAGTATGTCAGTTTTTTTCGGGAGAAGGAAATCAGCTGAGCGGGGGCTTGCGGCATACAGGATGTAGCTTGAACCTATCTCCCGCAATCCGGGTGTCGCAGGATTCCCGAACTTACACGATAACTTCGACAAAAAAAACCCGGCGGGCTTTAACTAAATAAAACCCCCCGGGTCATATTCCCTAGGTAGGCGGATCGCGATCCGCCCCTGCCAAAGAAAGGTGTGGCCCCCGCCAATGACGCGCCACCTTGTATCAGCTCCTTAAACAGCCGTTGGCTTGCCGGTGTATCCGGCCGGCTTGGGCAGCATGGAGATGGCCGCCAGCGCTTTTTCCACGCCCGCCTGGTCCATGCTATCGTCCACCAGATCGCCGGCGAAGTAGTGGTCGTATGAAGCCATGTCGAAATGCCCGTGGCCTGACAGGTTGAACAATATCGTTCGCTCCTTCCCTTCCTCCTTGGCCCTTTGCGCTTCCACGATCGCCTGCCGGATGGCGTGCGACGATTCCGGGGCCGGAATGATTCCCTCCGCGCGGCAGAATGTGACGGCCGCTTCGAAGCACTCCAGCTGCGGATAGGCGGCCGCTTCGATAATCCCGTCATTCAACAGCTGGCTGGTCTGCGAAGCCACACCGTGGTAGCGCAGTCCACCTGCGTGGATGGAGGGGGGCACGAAGTCGTGCCCCAGAGTGTGGGCCGCCAGCAGAGGGGTCATCTGGCCGGTGTCGCCGAAGTCGTAGGCGTAGATCCCCTTGGTCAGCGTGGGACAGGAAGCAGGCTCCACCGCCACCAGCCTGGTCTCCTTGCCTGCGATTTTGTTTTTCACAAAGGCGTTTGATATCCCGGCGAAGTTTGACCCGCCGCCACAGCATCCGATCACCACGTCCGGATAATCGCCCGCCAGCTTCATCTGCTTTTCCGCTTCCAGGCCTATGACGCTCTGATGGAGCAGCACATGGCTGAGCACGGAGCCGAGAGCGTAGTTGGTATCACTATTGGTGGCGGCCACCTCCACTGCCTCGGAGATGGCGATGCCCAGGCTGCCGGGGGAGTCCGGATTACCCTCCAGGATTTTTTTGCCGATCTGGGTGGTGTCGGACGGGCTGGCCAGCACCTTGCCTCCCCAGCATTGCATCATGGAGCGGCGGTATGGCTTTTGGAAATAGCTCACCTTCACCATATATACAAGCGCCTCCAGGCCGAACATCTGAGCCGCAAAGGAGAGAGCGCTACCCCATTGGCCGGCGCCGGTTTCCGTAGCGATTTTTTTTATACCGGCTTTTTTGTTGTAATAGGCCTGAGGGACGGCGGTGTTCGGTTTGTGACTGCCCGCGGGGGAGCCCCCCTCGTATTTGTAATATATCTTCGCCGGTGTTCCCAGCGCCTTTTCCAGACGGCGGGCGCGATACAGCGGAGTGGGTCTCCACATGGAATAGATATCCAGCACTTCCGATGGGATGTCGATCCACCGCTCCTGGCTCACCTCCTGGCCAATAAGCTCCATGGGGAAAAGCGGCGCCAGGTCGTCCGGCCCCACCGGCTGTCCCGTACCCGGATGCAATGGCGGCTGGGCCGGATTCGGCATGTCGGCCGCTACGTTATACCACTGCCTGGGCAGCTCGGACTGGTCTAAATTGAAACAAGTTTTGTCAGACATATTTTCTGCTCCTGTTGTTATGAAAGTCCAATTGCATGCATGTTCCTGAATGCAGGAGCGATTGTGCGCCCCACCGGAAATTAAGGATAAACCTGAACCCCGCCCATTATACAGCATATACTTCACAGCTTTTCCCTAAACTTTTCCGTCGAAGAAAGGTAGGGGGAAATTGTGATAGTGTTTCTGCTAGAATAAACATGTTCTAACAACAACCCCCGCATTCCTCCGGGAGAACCGCACGGATGAGCTTGCCCATACGCAACTTTATGGTAATGGCCGGTAAGACTTTTCTACTGGTTTCCAAAAATCCTGCCTTCCTGGGTAATCTCGATAGCCATTTCGCCCGATTGGGAGTGAGTGTGGCGAGGGCATCCTGCGCGAAGGAGGGATTTTTGATGGCCTCCGCGGAGAAATGGGACCTCATCATCTGCTCCTACTCCCTACCGGAAATGAGCGCTCCGGCGTTTTTGGACATCTTGGCGGCCCAGCAGAAAACCAAGAATATATCCACCCTGGTGACCGGCAACCCCGCCGCGGAACAGAATAGCAAAGAGATCATAATGCGCGGCGGCTGGCTGGACGAGAGGGCCGCTCCGGAGGAGATAATTCACAGGCTTGAGGCTTTGTTCCTGGAAAAATCGATGATTGATTCCGGCGCAGGCAGGGTGTTGGCCGTGGATGACAGCCCCGTCGCCCTGAAAAAATTCGAGCAGATTCTAGAGCAGCATGGATATGAATACAGGCCTGTGCGGGACCCGAACCTGGCCCTGGACGCCGTGGCCGGGTTCGAGCCGGACCTGATCCTGATGGACCAGAACATGCCGGATATCAGCGGATTCGACCTGACCAGAAGTATTCACAATCAAAGGGGGATGGAGGGGATAAAAATCGTCATGGTCACTTCCGACCAGAAAAACGAAACCGTGGTCAAGGCTCTGGAATGCGGCGTCGTGGACTTTTTGACAAAACCCTTTGACGATGAGATACTCCTGGCCCGCATGCGGGCGCATATCAGCAATAAAAAGCTATTCGACAACCTGGCCAGCGCCTACTCTCAAATGGAAAAACTGAACAGGAAGCTGGAGATACTTTCCATTACAGATGGGCTCACGGGATTGTTCAACCATAGAAAGTTTGTGGAGAACCTGATCTTCGAAGTGGGCAAGTCGGAGACCACCGGTGAGCCGCTTTCGCTGATCCTCATTGATATAGACCATTTCAAGAGGATAAACGACAACCATGGCCATCTGGCCGGAGACGATGCCCTGAAGGCTTTGAGCAGGTTGATGCAGAAATGCTTGGGCGACCGGGGCTGCGCCGCACGTTATGGAGGAGAGGAATTCGCTGTAATCCTGCCCGGTATGACTATCGAACAGGCAGTAGCAGTAGCCGGGGAACTGCGTTCGGCGGTGGAAGCGGCGGAATTCGAGACCACAAAGGCGAAAATTAAAACCACCGTCAGCCTGGGGACCGCCGCATGGGGCGGCCAAATGTCCGCCGACCAATTAATCGCCGCCGCCGACAAGGCCCTCTACCAAAGTAAAAAGGATGGGCGAAACCGCGTGACCTGCGCTTGACTCCACGATAATCCCACACCCCGCATTACTGAACCTTTGGCAGCCTGGCCTGGGGCCGGGAATCCAGGGACCAAAAGCGCCATCCCCTAGCGCCATCCCCTTTTTGCGGTGCGCCTTCAGCACAGACTCTTCTGTATAATGTATGTCAGATCGCTTATACTATATCCGTTCGACATGTCGCCAGGTATGGCCGCAGTCGTGTGAAACTCACCCCGTAGTAAGGAGAAACAGTGGAAAACGCCAGCGGTGAAGCGCAGGGCCAGGGGAGCCCCCCCAGGGTGATGGCTGTTGACGACAGCCCCATCGCCCTGAAGAAATACGCAGCGACACTGGGGGATGCCGGGTATGGATATCGGCCCGTGCAGGATCCAAAAGCCGCTCTCGAAGCCATCGCCGAGTTCCGGCCGGATGTTATCCTGATGGACCAGATCATGCCGGGGATAGATGGATTCGAGCTGACAAAGATGATCATGGCCACCCATGGCATGGAGAAGATAAAAATCATAATGGTTTCCTCTGACAATAAAAAGGAGACCGTGGTGAAAGCCGTCCAGGGGGGCGCTGTGGATTTTTTGATGAAACCTTTCGACGACGACACGTTGCTGGCCAAGATAAGACTACACCTGAGCCGTAAATAGATTATTTACTCCCTTACATGGAAAGTATCTCTGGGCATGGGGGCTGTAAACGCCCCCCTTCCTATTTCTCCAGCTCCCTCGTCTCCAGATTAACGCTTCTATAAAAGCAGGTTCGGCGGGCGGAACCGGAGGCCGGGTCCTTCGTGTGGCAGGCGCCGGAGCCTTGTGGCGCCACCTGGTACACAATCGCGTCCTGGTCGCAATCCACCAGTATATTCACCAATTTCAGGTAGTCGCCGGAAGTCTTGCCTTTGGTCCACAATTCGTCGCGAGAGGTGGACCAGAATGTGGCCATCCCCACTTTCAGGGTCTCCTCGAAAGCTTCCTGGTTCACATAGCCGAGCATCAGGATCGTCCCGTCCTTGACATCCTGGGCCACGCCGGGAATCAGGCCTCCGCGCTTCTCGAAGTTTATATTCAGGGCAGAGCCCTCCTCTATTTCCTTTTTAGAATCGCTCATATTGATCGCTCCATCGCCCGGTCGGGCATTAATAAGTTTTCTTCGTTATCATCTCTTGCGAGAATATCTTCGGCGCCGGGATCGGCACGATACCGTCCACCCCCATGCGCAGAAGCTTCGGCGCCAGAAGGTTTAATTCCGATTCCTTGATCACCGCCGAAACGCTGATCCACCCCTCCTTGTGCACAGGGCTGATCGTAGGGGCGATGACGGCGGGGATGATCGCCTCTACCGCTTTTAGCGCGCTCTCCGGCACGTCCATGAACACCATATACACCGGTTCCTTCTCCGCCAGCAGCACAGAGTCTATCCCCACCCGGATATCCTCCATCTTCTCCAGCTTGACGCTATTTTTCATGGTTTCGGCGTTGGCGATCAGCTGGGGATTGGATTCGAAAAGCTCCGCGAGCACCATGTTGCCGTTGGCTTTCAAGGTCCGGCCGGTCTCAGTGATATCGGTGAACACGTCAGACTCGCCCATGAACACTTTCGCCTCGGTTTTCCCCTCGCTGTGCAGGATATTGATATCCTCCACTCCGAAAAGCTCCCTCATCCGGCGGCGGGTCAGGTTCGGCAGCTCCGTGGCGATGGTCCTTCCGGCGCACTGCTCCGGCTTTTCTATCCCCGTCTCCGGCCGGGTGGCCAGCACCAGCCGTGACGGGCGGTTGGTATGCTTGGCGAAGATGAAGTCACCGATCACCGTCACCTGATTCTCCATCCCGGCCTCGTAGATGTAATCCTTGCCGGTGATGCCGCAGTCCACGATTCCCTTGGCCACCTTGGAGGGCATCTCCTTGCGGTCCAGCACGCGGAACACCACATCTTTGTCATAAGGGGTGGAAAGCTCATAAAGTCTTCCCGCCTTCACCGGCCTGCCGGATTTTTCCAGCAGGCGCACAACCTGTTCGTTCAGGCTCCCGGAAGGGATGCCCACATACAGGATATTTTCGTTTTTGCCAAAGCTCATATTCGTAACCCAAAAAAGTAGAACATAATAACCTAACTTTCGGTTGAAAGAAACCCGTCCATGGAAAACCCGCGACCCCACGGCGCCCCTATCCCATGGCGGCGGCCACCTGGTCCACCACGCGCCGGATGCGGGCCACGGTCCGCTCCCTGGAGAAATACTCCAGCCGACTGTTCTGATCCGCCACGATTCTGGCGGCCAGATCCTTGTTGCCCACCACTTCCGCAACCATCTCGGCGATCTCATGCGGCCCGGCGCCTGGAGGAACCAGCGCTCCGGCCCCCCCCATGGTATCCCGCACTCCCGTGGAGTTAAGCGCCACTATAGGCTTTTGGAACTTCATCGCCTCCAGAAGCGGGATGCAAAATCCCTCGTGCAGGCTCAGGCAGAGGAACAGGTCCGCCGCCCGGTAATAGTCGGCGATTTGTTCGTCCGGCGCCACCCCGGCGAACACCACATCATCCGGCCCCAGCCCCAGCCCCTGGGCCATGCGGGCCATCTGCTTCTGATACACAGCCCCAGGCCCGTATCCACCCACCAGGGTCAGCCTGGAATCAGGATTATGGTATTTCTTGTAGAAGTAGAAGGTTTTTATCAACGCCTCGTGGTTCTTGTTGGGAGAGATGCGTCCCACGAAAAGAATATTCGCTTTGCCATCCTCATAGGGGCTGTGTCCGGAAGGCTGGCGGCCATCGAAATCCACCAGGCAGGGCACCACAGACACAGGCCCCACACCCACATCCTCCAGCTCCCTGGCGTTATATGGGGAGACGGCCATGGCATGCAGTGTCTTTCCGGAGAAGCGCCGAAGGAAATCGCGGCCCCGCAGGCAGTTATCCGCCGCCTCCGGATTGTAGTCTATATAAAAAGAGGCGGGGGTGACGTTGTGGTACATCAGCACCAGATTGCGCGCCTTTTCCAGGGCATACCGGTTCACTTGCGATCCGGTGGAGTAGTGGTATATCAGGATGGCGGATGGGTCATCCGTGTCATATTCCCGATAATCATGGGCCGACAGTTTGTCGTGAACGATGTCCGCGTATACCTGCGACTGATAGCCCCATTCCAGAAAGAGCTGGCGCATGCCGGTGACAGTGTTGCCGATGGCGTCGCCGTACCAGTAATTCGGCAACATCTGGTGTATGGCCGTCAGCCTCACAACGCCTCCACCGCCTCCAGCAGCCTGATGAACCGTCCGCATATCACATCCCAGGAGAAATTCGCCTTCACATATTTTTGGCCGCGCAGGCCCATCGCATCCGCCAACGCCGGATTATTCGTCAGCGCCTCCACCTGCTCATAGAATTCGGGAAAGCCACCGAAGGCGAATCCCCCCCCCGACAGTTCCACATGATCGCGAGTCACTTCACACGCGGAATGGACCAGCACAGGCCGTCGGCACAACCACGACTCCATGATCACCAGCGAAAAGCTCTCCAGAAGCGATGGCTGACAGAGCATGGTGGCCGCCGCCATGGCGTCACGCTTATCCTGCAAGGGGACATATCCCAGGTCCAAGACGTGGTTTTCTGTCTCCTCTGGTATATCCACCCCCGCCGGGCCCATCGACACAAGCTTCAGCGGCGAGCCGGGCCGCAGCTTTATGTAGCGCCGAAAATACTCCACCAGCAGGGGAGTGTTTTTTGTGTGGTCGCGTCGGCCGGCGTAGAGGATGAACGGCGTCTCCCCCAGGCCGTATTTGGCGCGGAACCTGGAGCCGTCGGCGCCATCCATCTCATCCACCCCCTCCCCCATCAGGATCGGTTCGGTGAGCTTTAATCCATCATACAGGCGCATGGCCAGCCGCATCTCCGCCGGGGAGTTGAACAGCGCGCCACTCACCTTGGCGAAAGCGCGGCGGGTCATCCGCATGTCGGCGTAGCCCTCGTCGTGCAGGCAGGGGATCATGAAGCTTCTCTCTGGGGCGATGTTCACGCCGTGCAGCGTCAGCCCGAAGAGATATGGCATGAAGAAATATGCGTAATGGCGTTTGTTCTCACCGATATAGTGGTACATGGCGTCGGAGTTCACCGCGTTGTTGGCGTAGTCCAGCTCCTCGGCGATGGTCACCGGCTCCCGGGCCATCAGCTTTTGGTTCACGTTGTTTAAGACCTCTCCGTTCACCGGGCGCACCTGGAACCGCCGGACAGCCACGCCGTTAACCTGATCCAGTCCGGCGTCATGGTGGTTATGGCTCCAGTCAGACATGAAGTCCCTTATGCATGTAGTGATGATCTCCACCTCCACGCCCCGGCGCGTCAGGTTCTCCGCCAGCATGCGGCACTGGGTCTCGGCCCCCCCGCCGATGGCGGCGCCATAGAATGGGATCACGAATGCAGGCTTCAAATCCCCTCCTTCAGGTTTTCCTTCTGGAGCGCGCCATTGATAGCCCATTTGCTGGACAGGCGGTACACCCCCACATCGTTTATTCCGGAACGAACGTGGAACTCATACATCTGGTCATGGTAGTCATATGGATGGCCATCCTTGGCGTGCACCGCCACGGAGAATGCGTAGCTGCCATCCACCAGGCCGATCCGGGCGATATCTATCGATACGGCCCCCTCCCCTTCTATCGATTGCAGGTCTATTCCCTCGATATGGGTGTTCGTCCCATAGCACAGCGTACCATCCTTTTTATATATTGCGATGCCGAACACCGGGTCGGCCAACGGCTGGGCGGCGATGTACTCCAGGCGAAGGGCCATGGCGTCCTCGGGGTGGAATACCCGCCTCTCCTCGCCGGAACCGTCCTTGATGGAGACACTTGTGATTAACGCCTCTTTGGAACCCCACCGGCTGGCCGCGGCGGGGCTACATAGCTCCTCCTTGTCACCGTTATTGAGCATGGACTGGTTCTCCAGCTTGGCCATGGAGGTCAGGTATTCGTCGATCACACGCTTGGGCTGGTCGATCAGCTTCACCCGGCCCGCTTCCAGCCACACGGCCATATCGCAAAGCTCAGACACATCAGCCAGGTCGTGGGTCACCAGCACGATGGTCTTGCCGGCCTTTCTAAAGCCGGTGATCTTGTCTTTGCACTTGAAGGTAAAACCACTGTCCCCCACCGCCAGCACCTCGTCCACCAGCAGGATGTCCGGCTCTGAATGTATGGCCACGGAAAAACCGAGCCGCATGAACATCCCGGAGGAATATGTGCGCACAGGGTCGTCGATGAACTCCTCCAGCTCCGCGAAAGCCACGATCTGGTCGAATTTTCGCTGGATCTCTTTTTTGCCCATCCCCAGGATGGAGGCGTTGATGAATATGTTCTCCCTGCCGCTAAAATCCGGATGGAACCCGGCGCCCAGCTCAATCAGCGCGGAGACCCGTCCGTTCATGGTCAGCGCTCCAGCATCCGCCTTGTATATCCCCGCCATCAGTTTCAGCATTGTGGACTTGCCGGAGCCGTTGCGCCCGATGATGCCCCAGGTCTGCCCGGCGGGAATATCGAAGCTCACCCCATGCAGAGCCTCGAAGGTCTTTTCAATGGGGGAGCGCCCCATGATCCTGAACGCGCCAATCAGGGTGTCTTTGAGCGTGGTGTATCCACCACCGCCCACCTTCACCCGGCGGAACTTTTTGTCCACACCGTCGATTTTTATCGCTATGTTCGTCATCTTGACCGTTATATGTCCATTCCCGGGATTATGGCGCCGGGCTGGTTCACTGGCGCCTAGGCCGGACCCGGCGCAGAAACCATGAATTTGTCGAATCCGCTATTCTAGTTTATCCGGGCGATAATTGGAATGCCCCAGGGCAGGATCTGATCCTGGCGACGATTCATGGACTTCTGGCGGTCAATATCCGCGTATTCGATGCCGCAAGTCCCTGATTCCGCTATGGCATAGAGATCGGCGCTCGCTCCGGCCACTATTGCGTCTCTTCGTAGTTCACTCGTAGCGGCTCTATGGATTTGGCCAGCCCGGTCCCCTCGTCCACTTCCATCACCACGCCGTTGAACTGGCCTGGGCCCATCGCCTCGCTGAATCTTTCAGGAAGCTTCATCAGAAAGCGCTTCATAATAATCTCCGGCTGCACGCCAATGATGGAGTGGGATGGGCCGGTCATTCCCAGATCGCTTATATACGCCGAGCCGCGAGGCAATATTTTGGCGTCGGCGGTCTGCACATGGGTGTGGGTGCCCAGAATGGCGGAGACGCGTCCATCCAGGAGGTACCCCATGGCGATTTTTTCGCTGGTGGCCTCGGCGTGCATGTCCACCAGGATCACCTTCGTCTGGGAGCTTACCTTTTCCAGCTCCTGCTCCGCCTGGACGAAGGGGCAGTTCAGGGCGTCCATGAACACGCGCCCCTGCAGGTTAATCACCCCCACCGGCTTGCCAGACTTGCTCTGATACACGCCGGAGCCCTTGCCGGGGGAGCGGGCGGGGTAGTTGGCCGGGCGCAGGATGTTCTTGTGGGTTTCCAGAAGCTGCAGCGCCTCCTTCTTGTCCCATATATGGTTGCCGGAGGTCATGACATCCACCCCCAGACTGAAGACCTCTTCCACAGTATCCCTGGTAATTCCGAATCCGCCAGCCAGATTCTCCCCATTGGCCATTACAAAGTCCACCTTCGTCATGGCTATGATATTCGCCAGCCCCTGCTTAAGAGTCCTGCGGCCCACCCTGCCAAAGATGTCGCCGATCGCCAGAATACGCATGGGCGGCCGTTACCGGGCCGACTCCACCACCCTGGTCTCCCGGATGACGGTGACTTTGATCTCGCCAGGGTAGGCCAGCTCTCCCTCTATCTTTTTGGCTATATCCTTCGCCAGGAAGAAGGCTTCGGAGTCGGTCACCCTGTCCGGCATCACCACTACCCGAATTTCGCGGCCCGCCTGGATGGCGTATGATTTTTCCACACCATCGAAGGAGTCGCCGATTTCTTCCAGCTTTTGCATCCTGTTGATATAGTTCTGCAGCATTTCCCTTCTGGCGCCGGGGCGAGAGGCGGAGAGCGCGTCGCTGGCGGCCACCAGTATGGCGATGATAGACTCCGCTGGGACGTCTTCGTGGTGGGATGCAATGGAATTTATCACCACCTTCGGCTCGTTGTATTTGCGGGCCAGATCCGCGCCGATCTGGGTGTGCTTCCCCTCCATGCTCTGGTCCACGGCCTTGCCCAGGTCGTGCAACATCCCCGCGCGGCGGGCCAGCTTCACGTTCTGTTTCAGCTCGGCGGCCATCATGCCGCACAGGAAGCCCACTTCCACCGAGTGCCGAAGCACATTCTGGGAGTAGCTGGTTCTGTACTTCAGTCTCCCCAGCAGTTTTACTATTTCGGTATGCACTCCATCCAGCCCCAGCTCCACGCAGGCGCGCTCCCCCTCCTTTTTCATCTGGTTATTTACATCGCGGGTGACCTTGTCCACAGTGTCCTCGATCCTGCCCGGATGAATCCTGCCATCGCTCATCAGCTTGAGTAGTGTCTGTCGGGCAATTTCCCTTTTCACGATGTCGAAGCTGGAGAGGATGACGGCGTTGGGAGTGTCGTCGATAATCAGGTCCACGCCGGTGGCCACTTCCAAGGCGCGGATATTGCGTCCTTCCCGGCCAATGATCCTGCCTTTCATCTCCTCGTTGGGCAAATCCACGATAGATACGGTATTCTCCGCCACGAAGTCTGGCGCGCATCGTTGCACAGCCAGAGCAACTATCATATTGGCGTTTTCGCGAGCCTTGTCGGTCGCCTCGTCTTCTATCCGTTTGGCGACGTGCCCCGCTTCGTTGCGGGCTTCGTTATAGAAGTTCTCCTTTAGCTCTCTTTTGGCCTCTTCGCTGGAAAGTCCGGCTATTTCCTCCAGCTTCGCCACCTGCTGACGCAACAGGCGGTCCATTTCGGAGTTTTTCTGCTCCATGTTCTGGTTTTGCAGATCCAGCTTCTCTTCTTTGCGCGAAAGAGAGGACTCCTTTGACTCAAGCTGGGACAGCTTTTTGTCCAGAGACCTTTCTCTGTGCAAAAGTCTATTTTCGATCTTGTCGATCTCGTTTCGCTTTTCGCTGATCCTGCTCTCGAAATCGGTCTGCGCTTTCAGCGCGGCCTCCTTGGCGGCCAGCAGCGCCTCCTTTTCGATAGTGGAAGCGTCGTTTTTCGCCTTTTCCAGTATCCGCTCAGATTCCTCGATCCTGGCCGCCGCTTCTTTGGAAACAGAAGATTTTTTCAGGAACATTCCAGCGAAAAAGCCACCCACGGCCGCAGCCAGGGCAATTAAAATGGACTCCATATTCACCCCTTATATAGTAGGGTTATGCGGGCATGACGCCCATAACCGCCGAGCGAGATGGAACTTTCCAGCTATGCCGCCGAAACCAGTGGCCTGACCTGCGCGAAAAGATGAAACGGGAGGCCCCCGCCACCGGCCACCGAACATGAGGAAAGGGGCTTTGGAGGGGGGAAAAGATAGGAAAACTCAAAAAACCGCCCCGCCAGGTTCGGCGAGAAACGGGTCTTTATCCTTAAAGGTTTCATCACAACGCGAAAAATCCCGCAGCCCAGCGAAATATGCAGCGTCTCAAGACACCGGATGGCAAAATCACTCCGTCCAGCGATGAGCAGGGCAAACGAGGCAGTCAATCCCATGGCGTGTTCCAGCACTCAACAGCGATACTTAAATAAACCCCCATCCGCGCCGTTGGACGTAATTTTTTGAACCTGGTCTAGCCAAGTGGATGCCGCCGCGTCCGCCATCAGGCTTTCCCGGATCACTCCGGGATCTGCGCAACAGGCGGGCTGGGTAGCCCCCCAAAAAATGTATTGGCTCAAAAAATTTCCGCCCTTATCGAGCGCGGCGAGGGTTAATAACGTAAACGTAATAAGCAACCCAAGTCAACTCAACTATTTATATATCACAACGGGGGCCAAGTCTCAAGGGGAAAATCTTTATGCCCGCAGTTGGCGTCGGGGAAAAAAATTACCGGCTCCGGGTGGGGACCGGAGCCGGTATCACATCTAATAGCCTCCACGGGATGGAGACAGGACTCAAACTAATGGCCTAAAGGGTGGTTTTGCGCAGGTCGTAAAACACGAACTACGCAGGTGGTGGTCAGTACAGTGGTGGTCTTGGTCCGGCCAGAAGTCCAAGCAGATGCGAAAAATCCCGCCCCTTGGGTGAGGCGGGAAACCTTTTTTTCATCTGAAGTCATGAGAATAAACACAACAGGGTTCTTCCCCTTGATTACGCTGTAATAGGCCATGACGTTTACTTAATTCCGATATCCAGTTGTTTTTCTTCGTATTTCTTCAGTAACTGTTCAATAGCTTCCCTGAAAAGAACCGCCTTGGTCACCTGCAGTTCCTTGGCTACCTTGTTCAGTTGGTCGATCTGCCGTTGGTACAAGTGAGTAGTCACCGGCACCTTCTTCAGTTTTTCTTCAGGTCCCATATTTCAACAAATTCAAGTCGCTGTATCCAGCAATAAAAGCATTTCAACTAATTGATTTATATTCTGACATAAATGCAAACTTTGTCAATCTTTTTTTTATTTTAATTCCGGGCGCCATGTCCGTAATATCTAACTCATTATGCGTACGTTATTAGTTATTCTGCCGTAAGAGAGAGGAACATGACCAAATCCAATAAAAACCTGTCAAATGCAATGCCGGCGATTCTGCTGGCCTTAGCCGTTTTCGGATATTCAGGCCCGGGGCCATGGGGTCCCATAGGCCAGGCCATGGCCGAAAGCCCTGATTTTTCTAAGGTGTTTGCGGACATCGCTCGAAACAGGACCGATGCGGTGGTTAACATTTCCGCCAAGCAAAAGCCGAGGGCTCACCCGGGCGAGAGGCAACTGCGCCAGTTCTTTGGAAGAAATTTTCCAGCCCCTCCCCAAGGGGAAAGGCAGAGCCTCGGGTCCGGATTTATCGTGGAGAAAGAGGGATATATCCTGACCAACAGCCATGTTGTTTCAGGGGCCGATGAGATCATCGTCTCCATGGGGGATGGCAACGGTGGGGACAAGGGAAAGGAATATAAGGCGAAAATCGTCACCATAGACCCGAAGCTGGACGTGGCCCTGATAAAGATCGAGCCGGAGGCGGATTTGAAAACTCTTAACATGGGCGACTCCGAACTGCTTGAAGTGGGGGACTGGGTGATGGCCATCGGCAATCCATTTGGCCTGTCCCAGTCGGTCACTGTGGGGGTCGTCTCCGCCAAGGGCCGAATCATAGGCGCCGGTGATTACGATGACTTCATCCAGACCGACGCCGCCATCAATCAGGGTAATTCCGGGGGACCGCTGCTCGATTATCATGGGAATGTGGTGGGGATCAATACAGCCATCTTCACCGGCGGCGGAATGAGTTCTGGCAACATCGGCATCGGATTCGCCATTCCCATCAACGCCGTGAAGAAAATTTACAACGACATGAAGCAGGGACATATCAGCCGCGGGTGGCTGGGTGTCCGGCTTCTGGGCATTAACAAGGAAATGGCCGACAAGCTGGGCCTGGAAAGCGAAATCGGGGCCCTGATCGAGACGGTCAAGAAAGGCTCACCGGCGGATAAGGCCGGGTTTATGCCTTTTGATGTGATCGTGGAGTTCGATGGTACCCATGTGCCCAGCCACATGGCTCTGCCGAAGATCGTGGCCTCCCACAAGCCCGGCTCCAAGGTCAAGGTCGTCATTTTCAGGGATGGAAAGAAAAAGACGCTCACCGTCACCCTGGGCGAGTTCTCCGATGATAAAGCCGGAACCATGGATAAGGAAGAAGACCAGACACCGGCGGAAGAAAAGGCCTCCATGGGCATGACCGTGGAGGAGCTTAATCCCAAATGGTCCAAGCGTCTGGAGCTGGACAGCTCCATCAAGGGCGTGGTGGTGACGGAAGTGGATCCTCGCTCGCCGGCGGCAGCCGGAGGGATTCGCCCCGGTGATGTTATCATCTCCATAGAACGCAAAGATGTGCGCTCTATGGCCGATTACATCAAGGCGATTGAATCGGCCAAGCCCGACTCTACACTGCTCGTAATGGTTGTGCGCGGCGGGGACACCACCATCGCCCTGCTCAAGATTCCAAAGGAATGACCGGCGAACGATAAAGTTTACCCGCAGACTGGCGTCCCTCCGGGGGCGCCAGTTTTTTTTTCACCTCTTGCGGCGCAATTGAATACGCTTTAAAAACCCAGCGCACACCCCAAATATATTCCGCTATCTCGCCACAAACACGTGCTTACTGTCTGGCTCCTGCGCGATTACCCGCATACCACATCGACATTAATTGCCAATATGCCCGGGACGCCTGGATTGGATCCGCACTCCGGCCTATCCGCAGGCGAAGCAACACCGTTTGCCACGCATTCGCAATGGAGCGACACAGAGTCAGGGATCGAAGTCGGGGCCAGAATCCAGTCGCCAGCCACTTCCTGCCCCGCGAACGGATATGTGACCGAACCGAATGGGCCGATTGTCGTGCTTGAGGAACCGTGGGAAACGATCAACGTCTCCTCCACCAGGGAATGGACGGCCGATACCAACGCCAAAGAATCCCAATCCTCAGGTGGATTTGCGACTCTCCACTCAGGCGATCCGCCAACGCATTGACCGGGCGCTTCCAGCCGGTAAGTTCGCCCTACAGCGGGGATAACAGTCACCGACGCTTCAGCATAATTGTCGCTCAGGTCGCCTTTGGGATTTCCCGGCCTCGCCAGCAAAAGGAATTTTGTATCCTCGGAAACATATGCGCTGGCGCTTCCCCAGGGAGGCAGGGAACCGAGGTTATCGATGATCCTCGACGGATATGGCGTCTGCTCTATTGATACGGCCGCGCCCTGGGTGATCCAGGTCAGGTTGACAACTCCTTCGTTGCATACGGCTTTTGGCTGGGCTTCAAAAAGATCTATTCGGACGACAAGACGGCTGGTGGCCATGATGCTCAATATCCCCACTGTAGCCACCAGGCAGAATGTCAGTTTTCTTTTCCATGTCCATCTGAATATATTCTCGGTCATTGTCAACACATCCCGCTTTGAAAGTTGGTATGGTCGGAGCGCAATAAGGTCAACATCGCATACGCCAGCGCCCCTCCTGCGAATGTAGCGGCGATATCGTACACGCAGAACGTCCCCCGCATCGGCCAATATGAAAATATCCCCAGTTCATAATGAACGTTCACCCACAGCCACATCTGCCGCGGCGGGTCCGACTGCAAATACTCAAAAAAAAGGTTGATCATAATCCATACCGATACGCAAAATCCTTTCAGTTCGTCTTCCCTTGTCAGGAGCGCGTTGGTGATCAGGGAAAAAGAGATAACATGCACAGTGGAGGGGAGCCAACCTGGAATCCAGGCGCCAGAAGAGCTTGTCTGACGGGCCTGCATCCCCACATGCTCGGCCAGCGCCAAAAGATGGCAGGCGCCACACCCCTTTCCATAAAGGTACACCAGAAGACCGAAAAACAGAAAACCAACGCCGATGGAGAGGATGATCAGGGATCTGGCGAAACTACGTCTAGCCTTTGGTTGCATACGAATGATTTTACACCATCCCCCCTTCGCGCGGTTTATTTGAAATCACCATCGCGGTGGCGCGGACGCCCGGCTCCGCATGCAGGGCGGTGATTACGATTGTCGCGCCAGCATGTTCACCGCCCATGTGTGGGACACCTCAGATCGTTATAGTTTCCCCTTCCACTCCTCCAGCTTCTTCAGAGCGTCCATGGGGGTCATCTGATAGATGTCCATCTTGCGCAGTTCCTCCTCCACTTCGGAGACTTGCGGCGGGGCGAACAGGTCGGTCTGCGGATCCCGGCGACCTTCCGCCGCTTTGGCCTTCAATTTCGGGTGACCGGAGGAGTCCACCTCGTTGGCCTCCAGTTGGCTGAGTATCTCCCCGGCGCGTGCGATGACCTCCTTCGGAAGGCCCGCCAGCCGCGCCACCTGAATGCCGTAGCTCTTGTCCGCCGGTTTGTCGATTATCTTTCGCAGGAATATGATCTGCTCGTTCCACTCCCGCACCGCCACGGAGAGGTTGCGCACTCCCGGCAAGCTGTCAGCCAGTTCAGAAAGCTCATGGTAGTGGGTGGCGAAAAGCGTCCGCGCCCCCACCTTGTGTATCCTCTCCGCCACCGCCCAGGCGATAGATATGCCATCGAAGGTGGAAGTGCCCCGGCCGATCTCGTCCAGGATAATCAGGCTGCGGCCAGTGGCGTTGTTCAAGATCAGCGCAGTCTCGTTCATCTCCACCATGAAGGTGGACTGCCCCTTCTGCAAATGATCCTGAGCGCCCACGCGGGTGAAGATCCGGTCCACCACCCCCACCTGGGCCGAGTCCGCAGGGACGAAGGACCCCACCTGGGCCAGCAGGGTGATCACCGCCACCTGGCGGATGTATGTGGACTTACCCGCCATGTTGGGCCCGGTGACGATGGACAGCCGGGCGGTGTCCATGTCCAGCAGCGCGTCGTTGGGGACGAACCTTTCCGCCAGGCCGGAGCGCTCCAGCACCGGGTGGCGGCCGCCGAGGATTTTAAGGGTGTCGCCGCCATCCACCACCGGCCTGCAATAGCCCCGGGCGGAGGCCACCGCCGACAGACCGGCCAGCGCGTCCACCTGACCTATGACATGGGCCATGGCCCTGGCCCTGGGGGTGGCCTGGGCCGCGGCCAGACGCACCTTCTCGAAAATCTCCATCTCCAGGGTCATGGCCCGCTCCTCGGCGTGGAGTATCCTCTCCTCCAGCTCCTTGAGCTTGGGGGAAACAAACCGCTCCGCGTTCACCAGCGACTGCTTGCGCATCCAGTCCTCCGGGACATGGTCGGAACTGCGGCGGCTGACCTCGATGAAGTAGCCGTATATCTTGTTGTATTTCACTCGCAGCCCGGTGATGCCACTTCGCTCCCGCTCCTCCTGCTCCAGCGCCAAAAGCGCCGACCGGCTGTCCGATTGCACGCTCTTGAGTTCATCCAGCCTTTCGTCGTATCCCTTCCGGATCGATCCGCCGTCGCGGGCCATGGTGGGGGGCTCGTCGGCGATGGCCCTTTCCAGCAGATCGCAAAGGGATGCCATGTCGTCCCATTTCTCCACCCACCCGGCGGCAAGTTCCCCGCCGATTTTCTCCACTCCCAGCTTCAGCGCTGGCAGGGGCGCCAGGGCGTTTTTCAGCGCCAGCAGATCCCTGGGAGAGCAGGCGGGCATGGTGACCCTGCCGGAGACCCGCTCCATATCCCCCATCCCGGTCAGCAAACTCCTTATGCTTTCCAGCAATGTCGGTTCCTTGTCGCCCGTGAGCGCCGCCACCGTCTCCAGGCGTTGGTTGATCTGGCCCATATCGGCCAGCGGGCGCAGCAGCCATTCCTTCAGGGTCCTGGCGCCCATGGGGGAGCATGTGTCATCCAGCACCCAGAAGAGCGATCCGGCAGAGGTGTTGTCCGAGAGGGTCTTGACGATCTCCAGGTTGCGGATGGTGGCCGGGTCCAGCGCCATGGCGCCTTCAGGGTGGTGAACGGTGACCCTGTGGATCTGGGTCAAGGCGCCTTTTTGAGTATCCTTCATGTATGCCACGCATGCCCCGGCGGCGCATACCGCCTGCGTCATCCCCTCCAGCCCGAAGCCTTGGAGCCCCGCCACCTGGAACTGATCCAGCAGCGCCTGACGGGCGGTGTCATAACCGAACAGCCATCCTTCCCTTTTGTCCAGCAGACGGCCATGGACGGCGGCGAGCCGAATGTATATCGGCGGGTGGGCCTCCTCCAGGTTATCGGGTATCAGGATCTGCCGAGGGGCCAGCCGTTCCAGCTCGTCCATCACAGCCCGTATGGCGCCGTCACCGCTGAACTCACACACGCGGAACAGCCCGGTGGAAAGATCCGCCGCCGCCAGGCCGAATCCCATCTTTCCGGGGGCCACGGCAGCCAGGAAGTTGAAAGATTTTTCGTCCAGAAGGCCCGACTCCATGATAGTGCCAGGGGTGACGATACGGATGACTTCGCGCCTCACCACGCCCTTGGCGGTCTTCGGATCCTCCACCTGCTCGCATATGGCCACGGAGAGCCCCTTGGAGATCATGCGCGGCAGATAGCTTTGCAGGGCATGGTAGGGGACACCGCACATCGGCATCGGATTCTCCGAGCCCTTGTCGCGGGTGGTGAGCGCGATATTCATCGCCTTGGCGGCTATCACGGCGTCTTCGCCGAACATCTCGTAAAAATCCCCCATACGAAAAAAGAGAATCGCGTCCGGGTGCTCCTTTTTTATGGCCAGATACTGGACCATCATCGGGGTTACGGCGGTGGTCATGGAGTCGATCCTTGAGGGGGAGCCTTAGCGGAACTTATCCGCCAGCGCCTCGTATGTTGATTTTAGGTGCTGGGGCATCACCTTGGTCTGCCCAATGACCGGCATGAAGTTAAAGTCGCCGTTCCACCGGGGAACAATGTGCAGGTGCAGATGCTCCTCTATGCCGGCGCCGGCGGCGGAACCGAGGTTCAGCCCCACGTTGAATCCGTCCGGACGGAACGCCTGCTTTAGCGCCAGTATGGACTTTTGCTGAAGCTGCGCCGATTCGGACAGCTCCTCCGAAGTCAGCGCGGTGTAGTCGGAAAGATGACGGAAGGGGCACACCATCAAATGCCCGTTGTTGTACGGAAAGAGGTTTAGCACTACATAGCAGGTTTTGCCACGATACAGGATGTGGTGCTTTTCATCCTCGTTATCCTCCGGCATGGAGCAGAAGACACATCCTTCTTCCTTGGGCCCCAAGATGTAATCCAGGCGCCAAGGCGCCCATATCGGTTTTTGTGTCAATTGGCCCTCCCGGAATTGCTTGGACGCCATCGTCTGCCATAGTCTCCCGAAATGTTATCCAGGCGCCAAGGCGCCCATATCGGTTTTTGTGTCAATTGGCCCTCCCGGAATTCCTCGGACGCCATCGTCTGCCATAGTCTCCCGAAATGTTATCCAGGCGCCAAGGCGCCCATATCGGTTTTTGGTTCATATCACCCTATTGTCTTGTCCTGTTGGGCCGCGCGTATCATATTGCGGCCAGCAGTTTTTTCTCCATCCGTTTCATCGCCCGCGCCTGGGCAGGACCTTTTTCGTGGTCGTATCCCAGCAGGTGGGCGACACCATGGGCCAGCAGAATTTCGATTTCCCGTTCCACCCCATGCCCCGCCTCGCCTGCCTGTCTGGCGGCCGTATCCACGGATATTACCACGTCACCGAGCATGGATGGGGCCACTTCGGAGAACTCCCCTTCCCGCTGGGGAAACGCCAGCACATCGGTGGTGTGGTTTTTTCCTCGGTACTGGCCATTGAGGGTGGCCATTTCCCCGTCACCGATAAAGGTGATGGAAAGTTCGGCGTCCGGTTCTCCGGCGGCGGCCAGCATCCGCTCCATACGCAGGCGCAGGTCCGCAGCGCTAGGGGTTTGTCCCTTCCGCCTTTTTTGTATCTGGATCCGCATTTTCCCTGGCGATGTTGGTTTCTTTTTCCCTATCCGGATACTTGATTCTGTGGTGGTGGATGCCCATAAGAACCCGGGTGAAGCTTTCGGTGATCAGGGCGATGTCGTGCAGGGTCAGGTGGCTGTTGTCCAGTTGTCCCTGGATGAATTTGTCGTTTATCACCTCTGTGACAAGTTCCTTGAGCCGCTGCGATGTCGGCTCGGCGCAGGCCCTGGCCGCCGCCTCTATGCTGTCCGACATGGCCACGCAGGCCGACTCCCTGGAGCTTGGGATGGGTCCAGGATATTTGAAGTTATCCTCCCGGATTTCCTCGCGGGCTGTATCCTCGGCCTTCTTTGCCTTGTGGTAGAACCACCTTATGGTCTGGGTGCCGTGGTGCTCCGGGATCATTGCGGCGATCTGGGGCAGAAGCTTGTATTTTTTGGCCATCTCCAGCCCATCTCGGATATGGCTGACTATCACCAAGGTGCTCATGGAGGGTGTGAGTTTATCGTGGGGGTTGGAGCCGCGTTGCTGGTTTTCCGAGAAGTATTCGCTCTTTTTCAGCTTGCCGATATCGTGGAACAGGGCTCCTGCCCGAGCCAGAAGCGCGTTGGCGCCGATAGACTTGCATGCTTCCTCGGCCAGATTGCCGACCATGATTGAATGGTGATACGTCCCCGGAGCCTCCATTATCATCCGGCGCAGCAGGGGGTGGTTCAGGTTGGTCAATTCCAACAGTTTTACATCGGAGACCACTGGAAAGAGGCTTTCCAGGATCGGCACGGCCCCGGAGACCAGTATGGCGGAAACGACACCTCCGGCAAGGGCCAGACCCATGGCGTTTTGCTCGCTGGAGAGGGCGAACCGCCCGCTTATCAGGTCCATCCCCAGCGCGCATGCCATGTTGAAGGAACCCACCATCAGGCCCACCAGCAGCAGGGTGGTTCTCTTGCTATACTGGCGCACATGGAAGGCGCATACCAGGCCCCCCATCAGGGTCAAAAACGCTATCAAAGGATTGTCCGGCAGCATGACGACCGTCAAGGTGGAGACGATGATGGCAAAAAGGATGGTAAGCTCTACCGTGAAAAACATTGAGACTATCAGGGGGCCGAAAACAAGGGGCGCGGCCAGCGTCATGTCATTGATGCTGATATCCTGGGTCCGGTGGAGCATCTGCCCGGCCATGTATTGGAAAAGAGCCAGCAAGGACATGTGCCCGGCCAGAAGGATCGCCATAAGAATCTGCATTCTTGTGGACTCGCCGACCTCCTCATGGTGCTTCCAGACGAAAAGAGCGCCGATCGCCACAAGGAGGGCGCACACCACGGCGGAGCCTAGCGCCGATTTATACCAGCCAGTGTCCGGCGCCTGGCTGGCCATGCCGGAAAGCTTGGCGTAATGGGAGGGGGTCACCCTCTCTCCTTCGCGGATGATCATTTCCCCTTTTTGCACCTGAAAAAAAACCGGATTCACCTTTTCGGCGGCCGCCTCCTTGGCGACAGAGGTCTCCTTTCCATTGAAAGTGAGATTAGGCTTCAAGAGAGCCAGGCATATCTTCTCCACTTCCTTGCGCAGGTTCTCCTTATCCCCCGTGATCAAAGCGCCAACAGGCTCGCGGACCGCGCGCTGCGCCTCGGAGATATCCATGATCTCGTTGAAACTTCCGGCGGTTCGCTCCTCGCCGGTAACGATATCTCTCATCACTATTCCCTTGACGGAAGTGCGGGGCAGAACGCTTTTTGAGGGCGCCAGGCCCACTGAAAATGGCTGGTGGAGAGCAGAGGTGACGGCTTCCTCTATCCGTGGCCAGAAATGGTAGTATCGGAGGATGGCCATGGTCCTGGATTCCAGCTTGACTCCCAGAGCGTTCTGGAATTCCTCAAGCAACGCCCTGAATCCATCGGAACGTTCGAACTCCATGATGGTCTTCTGGGATTGGGCCAGCCTATCCTTCGGCAGCGGATCAATGTGGATATCGCTTTCCGATTCCAGCCTTTCGCGCTCCTGGAGCAGATCCTCGTAGGAGGTTTTCGAGTATGCCACATACCCTTTGTACATCAGGGTAAACGCGTTAATCACCCGCTCGGCGACCCTGGCTTCCAGGGCGGAATCATAATCATACACATCCAGGGTTGCTTCATGGGCCGCCTGGCGGTTCTTCTCTGTCGATTCCGCGTCCTCTAGCAGAATATCATCTTCCGCCTTGATGTTCTCCGGCGCTATGGAGCCTATGGGGTAGACGTTCACCTTTTGCTTGCGGGGAGGGGAAACGATGACCGTGAGCGCCACCAACAACAGCGCGAATATCAGGATCGGCTGCCAATGGCGCTTTATAAAACCTACCTTGGGCGCAGGGATGGGCCTGGTGGATTTCAGTCCGCTCTCCTTCTTCTTGAAGGCGTCGATGTCTATAATTTTACCGGCGGGGCCCATTCTTTACCTTTTTATTCAATCCTCTATTCCAGGTCCTCGGTGTTTTCAGCCGCCTGGTATGCTTTCAGGATGCGTTTGACCAGTTCGTGGCGTACCACATCTTTTTCAGTGAATCCGATCAGCTTTATCCCCTGGACGCCCCCAAGCGCCCGGTTGGCATGGGCCAGACCAGAGTCCTTTTTCGAGGGGAGGTCCACCTGGGTGGCGTCCCCGGTAATCACCACTTTGGAGCTGACACCCAGCCGGGTGAGCAGCATCTTTATCTGGTCCGGCGTGGCGTTTTGCGCCTCATCCAGGATTATAAAAGCGTCGTTGAGCGTCCTGCCGCGCATGTATGCCAAGGGCGCGATCTCGATGGCGCCCTGTTCTGTCAGCCGCTGTATGTGGGTCGCCTCCAGCATGTCGAACAATGCGTCGTGTAGCGGGCGCAGGTATGGATTTATCTTCTCGTACAGGTCACCAGGCAAAAAACCGAGTTTCTCCCCGGCCTCCACCGCCGGGCGGGTGAGGATGATCCGGCTGACCCGCCTGGTCAAAAGGTCGTTCACAGCGCAGGCCATGGCCAGGTAAGTCTTGCCGGTGCCGGCAGGCCCGGTGGACAACACCACATCGTAGCGGTTTATGGCGACGATATACTCGCGCTGGGCCGCGGAACGGGGGTATATCTCCCTGCGGCTGGTGGAGATGTGAATCTTGTCGCTTAGTATATCCTTCAGGTCGGTCGTCGGGTCGTCCCGGAATGTGGGGATCACATAGGCTAGCGCGCCATCGGTGATATCCACGCCAGATTCGGCCAAAGCAAAAAGCTGATCCAGCAGCTTGGCCGCGTTTTCGGCGCCTTCGCCATCGCCCTGGATCTTGACCTTTCCGCCCCGAGTGGTTATAGCGACCTCGAAAAGCTTCTCGATCCGCTTTATGTTCCGGTTGTTAACCCCCGCGATCTCCTGAAACTTGGGAATGCATTCCAATTCGTATTCTGCCATCAAGTTTTTTGTTGTTATACGACCTACTTAATCAAGCTCAAAAAGCGCGCCCTTTACACAAGGCTCAACATGGGCCCCAACCAACCGAGTGGACAATCCCTCCCGAAAGCTGAATTGAATAAGGATTGTTCTTTCAAATGACCTTCACGCAAATATTTTATCATTCCGGCGGCGGGCGATGTCAAGCTGGCGTAAGGCGAGGCAAAGGCCGCCTGGCATGATCTTTGCCCTCCCACAACAGCATGATATTCAATGCGCTTCGTCCCAGTTGGAGCCAATCCCCACATCCACCACCAGGGGGACGGCCAGGGGCGCCGCGCCCTCCATTTCCTCCTTCACCATGGCCGCAAGCCTATCTGTTTCAGCCTCTTCCACTTCAAACACCAGTTCGTCATGCACCTGAAGGACCATCAGCGATTCATACTTTTCTTTCCTCATCCGGTGGTGGATGGAGTTCATCGCTATCTTTATGATGTCCGCCGCCCCCCCCTGCAAGGGGGAATTGATGGCGTTGCGCTCGGCGAACTGCCTGATTTGTCTATTGCTAGCCTTGATATCGGGCAGGCGCCGCTGTCTTCCCATGAAGGTGGATACGTATCCCTGCTCCCTGGCCTGCTCAATCATTTTTTCCATAAAATCTCGAATCCCAGGGTACCGCCGAAAGTAATTATCAATGTAACGTTGCGCCTCCCCCCGGGTTATCCCCAGCTCCCGGGCAAGACCGAACGCGGTCTGGCCATAGATGATCCCAAAATTCACCGATTTGGCCACCCGGCGCATATCCGCCGTCACGAAAAGGGGATCGACGGAGAAAACTTCCGCCGCCGTCCTGGTATGGATGTCCTCCCCGGCGCCAAACGCCTCCAGAAGCGCAGACTCCCCAGAGTGATGGGCCAGCAGCCGAAGCTCTATCTGGGAATAATCAGCCGATACGATCATCCGCCCCGGCGGCGCGATGAACGCCCGGCGGATCATCCGCCCCAGCTCTGTGCGGATCGGGATATTCTGCAGGTTAGGCTCCGACGATGATAGCCGTCCGGTGGCCGCCACAGCCTGGTTATACGATGTGTGAATGCGCCCGGTGGCGGGATTGACCATCTTCGGCAACGCCTCGGCATAGGTCCCCCGCAGCTTGGCCAGCTGCCGGTGCTCCATCGCAAGCCTGGGGACTTCATGCTGATCCGCCAGCCCCTCCAGGGTCTGCTGGTCGGTGGAGTAGCCGGTCTTCTTCTTTTTCCCCGTGGCCAGCCCCAGCTTGTCGAAGAGTATGGCGCCTAGCTGCTTTGGAGAATTGAGGTTGAACTCCTCTCCCGCCGCCTCATAGACAGCCTGCTCCAACTGGTCCATTCTGGCCCCCAGAGACTCGGATAGTCTGGCCAGGGCGTCCGAATCCACCAGCACCCCGTTGCGCTCCATGGTAGCCAGAGTCATGATCAAGGGAAGCTCCACCCGCTCCATCAGCTCCCACAATCCATCGCTCCGTACCATGGGCTCCAGCAGAGGGCATAACCTCCAGGTCATATCCGCGTCCTCGGCGGCGTACTCGGCGGCCTTGTCTATGGGGACCTGGTCGAAAGTGATCTGGCTGGCGCCGGAGCCGCACACATCCTTATATTCGATCATCGTCTCACCAAGATGGACATTGGCAAGACGGGACAGCCCATGTCGGCCTGCAGGGTCTATAAGATATGAGGCCACCATGGTGTCGAAGGTAACCGGGCTCACCTCCACCCCTTCAGAGGCGAGAACGATTATGTCGTACTTTATATTCTGCCCCACCTTCGGCTTCGACTGATCCGCCAGCAGGCGCGCCAGCGGGGGTAACGCCTGGTCCAGGGGCAACTGCCTCTCCGCTCCCTCTCCTGTGTGGCGCAAGGGGAGATACCATCCTTTTCCTTCGTGGCAACTAAAGCTCATCCCCACCAGCCGGGCTTTCATCGGGTTCTGGGAGGTGGTTTCCGTGTCCACGGCGAATCCGGAGGATGCCTCCAGTTCCGCCACCAGCTCTGCCAGCGCCTGGGGGCTCTCCACGGTTCTATAATCGCGTGGAACCCTGGTTCGGGGCGCCGCTGGCATGTCGGTCAGCAGGGTTTTAAACTCCAGCTCGGTGAAAAGCGCTTTGAGCTTTTCGGCGTCCGGCTCGATGTATCGCCATTTTGCATAGTCGATCTCCACCGGAGCATCCAGGTCCACGGTGGCCAGCTTCTTTGACAGGCGGATGAGCTCTGCGTTTTCGATAAGGCTTTGCCTCAGCTTTTTCTTTGTCGTCATTCCCTCCGCCGCCATGATAACCGCCTCCACATCCCCATACTCGGCCACCAGGGCCCGGGCGGTCTTCTCCCCCACGCCTGGCGCGCCGGGGATGTTGTCGGAGGAGTCGCCCATCAGCCCCAACACATCGGCCACCATCTGCGGCGTCACCCCGAACTTTTCCATCACCTGATCCGGGCCGATCTTCTTGTCCTTCATGGAATCGAATATCTCTATCCCCGGGCGGACAAGCTGCATCAGGTCCTTGTCGGATGTGACTATGACCACATCGTATCCATCGTTTTGCGCCCGGTGGGCCACGGCGCCTATGATATCGTCCGCCTCCCAGCCTGGCATGCGGACTGCGGCCATGTTATACGCCTCTATCAGCTTGTCGATATAGGGGAGCTGGGCGGCCAGATCCTCCGGCATGGCGGGGCGGTTTGCCTTGTATTCGGAATACATGTCGTGACGAAATGTCTTCTCCTTGCTGTCCAAGGCCATCAATAGCAGGTCCGGGCGGATGTCTGCGATGATCTTTTTAAGCATGAGGGAAAACCCGAAGACGGCGTTGGTGGGCAGCCCTCTGGAATTGGTCAGTTGCTGGCGGATGGCGTAGTAGGCGCGGAAGTAGTATCCGGCGCCGTCGATGATGCATAGAAGAGGTTTTTGGGTCATGAGGTGATTTTAGCGGAGAGAGAAGAGAAGCGGTAGAAAAAGCTCATAGGGAAAAATATACGCCGCAGTCTGGGGCAGTGAATACCGGGAGGCTTGCGCTGTCAACGGCCAGCCACGCGCCGGGGCGGGAATATGATAATGTACTGCATTGAAGTCATTACACCTTCTCCGACTCGGGCGCAGAGGCGTTTCCGGAATGAGCGCCGGCCGGGCGGGAGCCGACAGCCACCGGGGAGGCACGGAGATCATCTTGAGCAAGAAGAAGGGTTTATAGAGATAGCATGTGCGGCATATGCGGGCGCCTTTCATGGGATGGATCACCGGACGTCGCGATGATCCGGAGAATGACTGCCCAATTGGTCCATCGAGGCCCCGACGCGGATGGTTACTACTCCGATGGCCCTGTTGCCCTTGGCCATCGCCGCCTGGCGGTGCTGGACACTTCCCATGACGCCGATCAGCCGATGGTTGACTCCACGGGTAACCACGTCATCGTATACAACGGGGAGATCTACAATTTCCGCGAGCTGCGGGAGACCCTGGAGTCTCTTGGCGCCAGGTTTCGCACCCGCTCCGATACGGAGACTTTATTGGCGGGTTATCGGGAATGGGGAGTCAATGTTCTGGACCGGCTCAACGGCATGTTCGCTTTCGCCATTTGGGATAAGCCGCGCCAGACGCTCTTTCTGGCTCGGGACAGGCTGGGGGAAAAGCCTCTTTATATTTTCCCGACACCTGACGGCGGATTGATTTTCGCCTCGGAGTTGCGCGCGCTCAAAGCCTCCGGTCTTTTGTCGGGTCGCATAAACGAAGCTGCGTTAAGCCATTTTCTATCGCTCGGATATACTCTGTCATCACAGCCGATATATGAAGGGGTGGTGGCTCTGGAACCGGCGTACTATTGGGAAATCGCCCGGGGGGGGGGAACCGTTATACGGCGCTATTGGGATCTGGCCGCGTCCTTTCGGGCCAAAACAAGCATCACGGACAGCGCAAAGATGGCCGAAGAGGTGGATGATCTTTTCTCCCAGGCGGTGAGCCGGCGAATGGTTTCCGATGTGCCGCTGGGGGCTTTTTTGAGTGGGGGCATCGATTCGTCGGCGGTGGTGTCTGCAATGGGACGGAGTCGCTCCCCTGCCCTGAACCATACTTTCAGCATCGGCTTTCCGCAAAAAGGTTTTAGCGAATTAGAAGAAGCGCGCCTGGCCGCCCGGTTCCTGGAAGTCAATCATCATGACCTGGTGATCGATGACGAATTGGCGTCAGCTTTACCGGCGATCGTGGCCGCCGCTGACGCCCCTTTTGCCGACACTTCCATGATCCCCACCTTTTTCCTGGCCAGGTTCACCCGGCAAAACGTGACAGTGGCTCTTTCCGGTGATGGGGGAGACGAGATCTTCGCGGGATATGAGACGTATCTGGCCGACAAGATCCATCGCTGGATGTCACCGTTTAGGTCTGCGTTCAAACCCGCGTTGGCCCTGGCGGCGGCGATGGCGCCGGTCCGGTTCGCCAAGGTTGGTCTCGACTTCAAGCTTAAACAATTTCTGCGGGGGCTTGACGCTCCTTTTGAACTGGCCCATTACAGGTGGCGGGAACTTTTTGACACAGAGGGAAAAGCCACCCTTCTCACCGTTCCGGTGGCCGAGTCGATCAGTGGCCATTCACCTTTTGACCGTTTCCGATCCTTTTTCGACGAGGTGAAAGATCTTCACTACCTTGATCAGGCGTTGTATGTCGACCTGAAGACATGGCTTCCGGATGACATCCTGGTGAAGGTGGACAGAATGACGATGGCCCATTCCCTCGAGTCGCGGGCCCCCTTTCTGGACCATCGGCTTGTGGAGTTCGCCGCGTCGTTGCCGACGGATGTGAAGTTGTCCGGGTGGCGTAAAAAATGGATATTCAAACTCTCCCAGCGACCCCACCTTCCCGCCTCCGTCATATCCAGGCGCAAGAGGGGGTTCAATGCGCCGGTTTCGCATTGGCTGAACCAGTCGCTGAACCGTCACAGGGAGATGATGTATGACGCCACGCTTCCTGGGGGTGAGAGACTTTTCCGCTCCCAGGTACTGGATCGAATGTGGAAAGAGCATGAAAGCCAACGGATTGATCATGGATTTCAGCTATTTTCCCTTCTTTGTCTATCTCTCTGGCTTGAGATATAATCGGGACCCATGAAGCCGTTATACCGGACGCAAGTCGAAACGAAAATAAAGCGGGCATCGCCCATAGACGGAGCACGGGAAGCATGACCCAGGACAAGCAGTCGGAATGGTACGATCAGTGGTCGATGCTCTCCGACGAGGAGCAGTTTTTATTCGAGGATTGGATCGCTCCTAACACGTTGGAGAGTTTTCGCGATCTTGACATACTGGAATGCGGCTGTGGCGGCGGGCAGCATACTGCTTTCATGGCGCCGTTCGCCAAGAGCGTCACCGCCGTGGATCTGAACACCATCCCCATAGCCAGGCAAAGGTGCGCGGAATATGACAATGTCGCATTTCTTGAGGCCGACATCGCTACGATGGATATAAAGCGATCCTTCGATGTTGTCATCTCCATCGGAGTGGTGCATCACACCGATGATCCGGACCGAACCATCGCCAACCTGACCCGGCATGTCAAACCGGGGGGACGGCTGATCGTGTGGGTCTATTCGGAGGAGGGTAATTTTCTGGTAAGAAACGTGGTGGAGCCGATCCGCCGGACCTTTCTGACCAAGCTGAGCCGTGCGGCTTTGTTAACCCTTTCCAAAGCGGTCACAGCCTCGCTCTATCCGGTGGTTTACTCCATCTACCTCCTGCCTCTTCCTTTTCTCCCCTACTACCAATATTTCGGAGCCTTCCGCAGGCTTTCTTTCGGCAGGAACGTGGTCAACGTTTTTGACAAGCTTAACGCGCCTCAAACCGAGTTTATCAACCGGGCGCGGATCGAGGGCTGGTTCGGCGAATCGCGGTTCGATAGGGTGGAGATCGCTCCTTACAGAGGGGTCAGCTATCGGGCCAGCGGGGTTCTGCGGGAATCCTGGGGGTGATGGGCGGATGAAAGCGAAGGCGCCAACGAATAGAGCGAATAATAAGGATAGGCGCGAAGCCTGGATTTTCTGGAGTGTGGAGAAATGATTAGTGTCATAGTCCCGGTGTATAACGAAGAGAATGGGGTGGTTCAGTCGTTGCGAAATCTGGATGCGGCCCTTGCGTCGTTTTCTGAATATGAGATCATCGTAATCGACGATGGCTCCACCGATAATACCCCTGAACGGATCGCCGAATCGGGAATGGAGGGCCTGGTGGTGATCACGCACCCGGAGAACATGGGATACGGGAAATCGCTTATCGACGGAATAGCCGTGGCCAGGAATGAATGCATCTGTATCATTGACGCGGACGGCTCATATCCCGCTTCCCAGATTAGCGAGCTTTTTCGTTTTTTCCCGGCTTACGACATGGTGGTCGGCGCGCGCCAGGGCTGGGAATACAAGAAGGGCATTTTCAAGGGACCGGCCAGAATGATATTCCAAATGCTCTCCGAATACGCCGCCGGCCGAAGCGTGCCGGACATCAACTCCGGGTTGCGGATATTCAAGCGAAGCGTGGTGTTGAAGTTTCAAGACTCCCTCTGCGCCGGATTTTCATTCACCACCACCATCACCCTTCACTTCATGCTCAACCACTACTTTGTAAAATATATCCCGGTCTCCTATAACAAGCGGGAGGGGGTGTCGAAGATTCGGCATTTCAGGGATACGCTTCGGGCGTTTCAGTATATCGTCGAGGCGATTCTATATTACAACCCGATAAAGCTCTTCCTGTTGTTAGCCTCCATAAACTTGATCGCGGGTGGCGCCCTGGCCGCGTTGAACCTGGCGACGGCGCAGTCGCCTTTACTGGATATTCTCTCCGCAATACTGATGAGCAGTTTCATACCTGTATTTGGCCTGGGTTTGATCGCCGCCCAGCTTCGCAAGATATATGGCTCCTCCACGCGATGGAGCGCCAAGTAGTCAATGACTCCTCCGGAGATTCTCTCTTCGACAGGAACTTTTGAGGGCGCCTGCATCCGGGCGGATTGGTTGAAATCTTTAGAACATTGGCTTTTGTTTCGGAGAAGGTGGATACCAATAGCTCTGGTGATTGCAGCCGCTTTTCTCCGGGTGATACTTTTCGTCGAAGCCGACGGTACCCCGCTTATGGCAGCCCATAACATGCGAGATTCCGATATGTTCTTTTTCGATCAATGGGGCAGGGAACTGGCCAATGGCGACTGGCTAACCGATCAGCAGCTTCACCCCATGCACTTGTGGCATATGGCCTTGGCCAAGAGATATTTCGCCCTGCGGCCCGATAAAGCCGCCACCTATAGGGAAGAGGAAGCGGCCACGGGAACCGCAGCGGATAAACTTTTGTGGAATGACTGGCTTGGCGGGAAAATGTTTCACCAGGAACCGCTTTACGCCTACCTGATCGGCGGCGCCTATAGGATATTCGGTCCAAACCCTCGCGTGGTCCTGGTCTGGCAGATGGCCCTTGGGGTGAGCGCCACGTTAATGATTTATTTTATTTCATTGCGGATATTTGGCCCTGTGACGGCTTCGGTAGCCGGTATTATGGCGCTTTTATCCGGCGCCCTCACCTGGCACGAGGTTATGCTGCTTCGGACAACGTTGACCATCTTCGTCAGTGTTGGTCTGGTCTGGCTGGCGCTGGTGGCGGGGGAGAAAAAAAAGATGGGATGGTACGCCGCTTTTGGTTTTGCCGGTGGGGCCTCCCTGGCCGTGCTCTCATACTTCATTGTGATGGCAGGAATGATTTTCCTTTGGCTTCTATGGCCGTTGAGGAATATTCCTCGGCAGGCTGGATATGCCGCAGCCATCATGGTCACTTCCGGGGTGATCGCCCTGTCGCCTGTAATTGCGCGTAATCTGACAGTTGGAGCCCCCCCCCTGGCATTGCTGAGTCAAGGGTGGATATTTTTCATCATAGCCAATGCCCCCGACCTCAACCCATCCTCACCCGTAAACCTCATATCCCCCTACATATCCAGTGTTCTGTCCGTAACCGATGGAGAAGCTGTCCCAACGATATTAGAAACCATAAAACTACACGATTCGCTATTCGGGTACATTCTGTTCCTGGCGCATAAGTTTCTAATTGTATTTACCCCTTATCCGGTCAGCGACAACGGCCTTGGGTATTCCTATTTTGCACATCACTCCACATCATTATCCATTGCGCGGTTTCATTTTGCCCTGCTGGCGCCTTTGGCGTTTCTGGGATTGTTCGCTGCCCGGCATCGGCTTTTCGGCATGGCGCCTTTGCTGGCGGTTATGATCATGCCGATATTGCTGATGACCGCCTTTATCACCTTGACCCGGTATCGCGCTCCCATGGAGGCGGCGATGATACCATTGGCGGCTTTTGGGTTCGTTTGGCTATTTAGCCGCCGTCATGGCGCGATAATCGCCCCTATTGCTTTGGCTCTTTTCTCCCTGTTTGGGCCTGCTCCCCCACCAGTCCACTATAAAGACTATAGCTTCGCGGCACATATCTTTTTTACTCCCAAAATAACCGCGGCCACCGGGGAGGGGAAATGGAAAGAAGCCGTTCGAATCTACGAGGAATGGTTTCGGTATGAGGATAATTTCGGGATATCGCCGGGAGTGCTCCGGGGACATCAGCGCCAGATCGCCTCATTATACGTACGAAAAAGCCTGGCCTATGCAGAGGCCCTGAAAAATGCAGGCGAGGCGGAGCGCGCCAGGAAGGTGGCTGATCGAGCGAATAGTCTCCTCTACGCGTTGGGAATGAACAATCTGTAATCACCCAGAGGGAAACCCATTCTTCTTAACAAGCCAGCGTGAATCCTTGTCATATAATGTAAATCACGGTATTGATTTTAAACATACCCAGCGGCCCATCTCCCCGCCCCTGTCATATCCCGGTGGTAAACCGGCTCTCCGGCCCCAGGTTTAATGGCCGAATGCGCAAAGAGCATGAGAGCCAACGGGCTGACCATGGATTTCAGCTTTTCCCAGCTTTATGTATCTCTGGCTTGAGATATAATCAAAACCCATGAAGCCATTAAACCGGACGCAGGACGGAGCGAAAATAACACTAGCCTTGCATATAGACGGGACACGAGGAGCATGACCCAGGGCAGGCAGCCGGAATGGCGCGATCAGTGGTCACTATCCGCTGAAAAATGGCTGCAGGACCGACAAAAATGGATCCCCATAGCGCTGGTGATCGCCGCCGTTCTGTTGCGGGCGCTCCTTTTCGTCGAGGCCA
>JAOUMU010000100.1 GCA_029881335.1 Nitrospinota bacterium
CCATGTTGGAGCGGACCACGTCCGCCTTATTAGCCATCCAGGAATTACAAACGCCTTGAGCAGTCATTTAAGCCCCATCAGCTTATACAACGCTTTAATGTCCATGTTGGAGCGGACCACGTCCGCCTTATTAGCCATCCAGGAATTACAAACGCCTTGAGCAGTCATTTAAGCCCCATCAGCTTATACAACGCTTTAATGTCCATGTTGGAGCGGACCACGTCCGCCTTATTAGCCATCCAGGAATTACAAACGCCTTGAGCAGTCATTTAAGCCCCATCAGCTTATACAACGCTTTAATGTCCATGTTGGAGCGGACCACGTCCGCCAGACGGTCCAAAGAGGCGTCCACATCGTAACGAATCCTGGGCTCACCCAGCGGCTCCTCCCCTTTTCGCAGGCGCAACTGATCGACGAACCAGCGACGGAATCGATCATCGATAAAAATCCCGTGCAGGTAGGTTCCCCACGCCCGTCCGTCCGCCGAAATCAGTCCCAGCAAAGATCCGTCATCACTTAGTACAGCCGGACGAATTCCTTCCCCCACCGTCACGCCATGGTGAATCTCGTAGCCGGTGACTTTGAGTCCCGACTCCACATGGGTGCCGCTCGCCCTTTTCAATGTTTTCTCTGGCAAAAGCTCCGTCACCACCGGCAGCAGCCCCAGCCCGATGGCCTCTGCGCCATCCGACTCTATGCGGTGCGGATCGCGAACCGTCTCCCCCAGCATCTGGAATCCGCCGCAAATCCCCACCACAGGCGCGGAGCCATTGACGGCCATCGTTTTTATTTTATCGAAGAGGCCACTTTTTTTCATAACGGCCAGGTCGCCAATCACATTTTTGCTGCCGGGGATTATCACCACATCGGCGCCATCCAGCTCCTCCGGCCGAGTCACCGCCTTCACCTCCACATCCGGCTCCATCATCAGCGGATCGAAGTCGGTGAAGTTGGATACATGCCGCAACCGGGCCACCGCCACGCGCACTTTGGCGCCGTTCCATTTCCCGCCATATGAGTGGACCGCGGCCTGGTCCTCCTCCGGCAATCCCAGCTCATGAATATATGGGACCACTCCAAAGGTGGGTCTGCCTGTGTGGCGCAACGTATAGTCCAGGGCGTCATCCAGCAGGGACTTGTCCCCGCGGAACTTGTTGACGATGAATCCCACCGCAAGCCGCCGTTCCCATTCGGCCAGGGTCTCCATGATCCCCACAAAGGAGGCGAATACACCGCCGCGGTCTATGTCCCCCACGATCACAACATTCGCGCAGGCGTATTCGGCCATACGCATATTCACGATGTCGTGACGCTTCAGGTTCACCTCGCCGGGGCTACCCGCCCCCTCGATGACCATTACCCCATGTTCGGCGCTCAATGAATTGAAAGCCTGCCTCACTGTTTCGAAAGCCTTGTCCTTAAAACCGTAATACTCCCTGGCGGTCATCGATCCCACCGGTTTTCCCAAAAGGATCACCTGCGAACCGGTATCGCTGTTTGGTTTGAGCAGCACAGGGTTCATTCTGGTATCCGGCTCCAGCCCACACGCCTGGGCCTGGGTTACCTGGGCCCGGCCAATCTCCCGCCCATCCAGGGTGACGTAGGAATTGAGCGCCATGTTCTGGGCCTTGAAGGGCGCCACGTCATGGCCATCCTGCTTCATGATCCGGCACATCGCCGCCGCCAGAACGGTCTTGCCGGAGTCGGAGCTGACTCCCTGAAACATTATGGCGGGGGTCCGCCTCTTGATATGAATGGCGGGGATCTGGAAACCCAGCTCCTGGCCTAACGCCTCCACCAGCCTGCGATTCTGACCTCCATCCCGCACCGCCAGCCGGAAATACCGCCGGTCCAGTCCCTCATAATTGTGGCAGACACGGATGGCGATACTATGGTTCAGGAGCAGGGCACGCGCCAGATCCGCGGCGTGGCCATCCTCCAGCCGGGCCTGAATGTAGTTGGCCCTGGCGGGATATATTTTCAATCCTGGGAATTCCTGCAGGGATGAGGCAAGCTCCTCCCGCCACTTATGGACAGATTTCATGGTTCTGCCGATATACTCCACATCCGCCACCGCTTCCACCCCGACCGCCTCGGCCATGGTGTTCACCGACCATGGATCCACATGCGCCCGCAACTTATCAGCATTTCGCTCTCCTGCCACCGCATACCCCAGGCGCAAGCCCGGTATGGCAAAAAGTTTGGTCATGGAAACCACGGTCACCACATTGTCCCGTCCGCTTCCGATTGTGGACTCGAATCCCTCCACGAACCCGCCGAACGATTCGTCGATTACAAAAACGGTATCCTGTTTTTCGTCGGCAAGCCGCAGCAGTCCTCCACGATCCACTATGGCGCCGTTGGGATTGTTGGGCGAACCTATGTAAACGACCTCGCCTCCGCGTAGGCTCCCCGCCAGACGATCCAGGTCCAGCGAAAAACCATAGGCCTCATCCATGAGTATAGTTTCCACCGCCAGCCCGGCCCTCTCGGCGCATGAGCGGTAATCGACGTAAGCCGGGACAGGGATCACGGCCTTGTGGAATTTGCCCATGCAGGCGGCCGCATATAGCAGCTCCGTGGCGCCGTTTCCAGGTATCACCTGCCGCTCATCAATATCATGAGCGACCGCCGCGGCGGCGGCGAATTTTCTGGAGTGAGGATCGGGATAGGTCGATAACCGCGAGATATGAGAGCTTATCAATGGACGAAGCCACTCTGGGAAGCCAAGAGGATTTACATTGGCAGAGAAGTCGAGAATCTCCTCCTCCCGCACCCCGGCCAGGGAGGCCAGATCCCTCAGGTTTCCCCCATGCTTTCCGAATCCGCTATCCACCATAAACGTGCCCCGCCACGATGAAAAGCGCCAGCGCTTCCGTGGTTTCGCAGAGGGCGCCGTAGGTGTCCCCTGTCATGCCGCCGATCCGCCGACGACAGTAGAGGCCGAAGACCATGGTCCACGCCAGCATGATGACCCACATGTAGTATCCAGCTCCCGTGAGGCCATACATGCCGTAGTAGAATCCCGCCAGCGCGGTGACTGACAGCGCCATCATCACCGTGCCCCATCCGGCCCTGCCTGCCAATGGCGCGCCCAAACCCTCGGCGCGGACGTATGGGAAGAACGCAATGGCCAGGCTCATGGCTCCGCGTCCCGCCACGGCGGCCATCACCAGGGCCAGCGCTGGCACATTGCCGTCCATCACCGCCAGCGAGGAGAATTTAATCAGCAATACAGACATCATGGCCAGCCCCCCCATGGCGCCCATCCTGCTGTCGCGCATGATCTCCAGCGCCTGTTCCCTCGGCCGGGCGCTCATGAACCCATCAAAGGAATCGGCCAGGCCATCCATGTGCAGCCCTCCGGAAACCATGCTCATAGCCACCACTAGAATCGCGAACAGGGGAAGAGGCGGCGCCAGGTCCACCATTTGCCGAAACATGAAAGCCAGAACCAGGCCGATGCCCAGCCCCACCAGGGGGTAAAACAGCGCAGACCCGCCATGATCCTCGGCGGTGATCTTTATTTTGCGCGGCAGCGGAATTATCGTCAGAAACCCCACCGCCGCCAGAAAGCGTCTCATTTATCCGATGTGGACACCGCCGCCTCCTGGAAGGTGGCCACTTTGGTGAGAACGTTCGACGCCGCGTCCACCAGACACATGGCCAGCGCCGCGCCGCTCCCTTCGCCCAGACGCATGTTCATGTCCAGGAAAGCGCGTTTATCCAGCCAGCCAAGCATGGCCTGATGACCCGGTTCCACGCTCTCGTGGGCGGCGATCATGTACTCTTTGACCGCCGGGGCGATGAGCGAGGCCACGATGGCGCCGGCGGTGGAGATGAATCCGTCCACCAGCACCGGTTTTCTCAGGGAAGCCGCGCCGATGATGACACCAGCCATGCCGCCGATCTCGTACCCGCCGATCTTTTCGAGCAGGTCCAGCCCATCGGTCTTGTCCGGCTTGTTGGTTTCCAGTATCTGTTTTATCAGTTTGATTTTTTCGACCAGCCTATCCTCGTCTATTCCGGTTCCCCGCCCCGTCAGCTTGGCAGGATCCCCCCCGGTGACAGCGGCAACAATGGCGCTGGCGGGAGTGGTGTTGCCGATCCCCATCTCCCCGGCGCCGAAGATGTCCGTGCTATCGGCCAGGCTCATGGCCACTTCAATCCCCGCCTCCACGCTTCTTATCGCTTCATCGCGGGTCATGGCCGGGCCCTTGGCTATATTTTTGGTCCCCATACCGATTTTCTTGTGTATGATCTTGTCGCCAAGCGCTGACAGGTCGCCATTGACTCCCATATCCACCACCACCACCTTCGCCCCGGTCAATCCGGCCAGCGCGTTCACCCCTGCGCCGCCGCTTACGAAGTTGTGGACCATCTGCGCGGTCACTTCCGATGGGTACTGGCTGACGCCAGACTCTGTGACGCCATGGTCGCCCGCCATGGTGACGATGGTTTTTCGGGCCACGGGGGGCGGGTTCTTGCCGGTCATGGCGGCCAGTTCCAAGGCCAGGTCCATTAGCCTGCCCAGCGCCCAGTGAGGCATGGTCAACTGGTCCAGCCTGGCCTTGGCATCGCCTCTGGCCTTTGCGTCTAAAGGTTTAATTGAATTAACTGTATTTTCCAATAGACTCATGATGCCCTCTTTATTTAAGTTTTTGCGCTATACCGCTTACCACCAGGTATGCTTCATCAGCCCTGGCGGCGGCAAGCTGGTTTATGATTCCCGCCATATCTGAAAAATTCCTCGCCAACGGGTTGTCCGGGATGATCCCCAGCCCCACCTCGTTGGATACGAAAATGACCATACCCTCAGTTCCGGCGGCGGCATCCAGAGCTTTTGCCATCGCCTTCATCACCGCCTCCCGGTTCGCATCCACTCCAGCCAGTTGAGCCTGGTGGAGCAGGTTGTTCACCCACAATGTGAGACATTCCACCAATACCGCGTCCGCGACGCCAGCCCGATTGATGGCGCCGGCCAGGTCATGTTCCTCCTCGATGGTGGTCCATCCCTTCCCTTCGCGGGCTATCTTGTGGGCCTCCACCCTGGCGCTGGTTTCCTGGTCGATCACCGGGCAGGTGGCGACATACACCTTTCCACCGGTGGCCCGCTCCGCCATGGACTGGGCGAACGCGCTCTTACCGCTGCGCCTCCCCCCAGTGATATACACGATCCTTCCCACAGAATCACTCCTTGACGTAAAATTCCGGTGGGCATATGCCAGAGAGGACACCCATCCCGTCATGAATATCGATGATCGTCAGCGACGCCGGGGGAATTCGGAATATCATGTGCCGGTTTGCCGGGACGTGAAGCATCTGGCAGAGGATCTGCCCGATTATCCCCCCATGGGTGAACATCACCACCGTCTCCTCCTCCTCGTCGATCAGTTTTTCGTGGACACTGCTCACCCTCTTAAGGAATGAGATCAGGCTTTCTCCTTCGGGAAAGCAGAAGTCCTCATCGCCTCGGGTCCACTTAATCGCCAGTTTTCTATCCTGGCTCCAGGCGTCCTCAAATGTCATCATCTCCCAATCGCCGAAATCCGCCTCCCGCAGGTTTTCATCTATCTCCATATCCGGGTCTTCCTGGCCCAATGCCAGCCGGGCCGTATCCATGGCGCGGACCATGGGGCTGCAATAGATGGCCCCCGCCTTTATCTTTTCCACCAGGGGGCGCATGGCCATGGCCTGCTGGCGGCCTTCCGCTGTCAGGGGCAAGTCTGTGGAGCCCACCAGCCTGCTTTCCAAGTTCGCCTCCGTCAGGCCGTGCCGTAACAGGTACGCTCTTTTAGCCATCAGTACATCTCTCCGTTAATGCGTTCCACAATCAGAAGTCCATGCATTTTTGAGCTTTTATACCAGCGTTGTTGTGATGCTTCACCATGGTCATGCTGGTCACCAGGTCCGCTTTTTCTATCAGGCGCTGAGGCGCCCCACGGCCAGTGAGAATCAGGTGGCTTCGCGCAGGCTTGACTTCGATCAACTCTTCTATTTGCTCCACTTCCACCAGGCCGGCCTTCAGCGCATAGAGTATCTCGTCCAGGACCACCAGGTCGTACTCCCCGGAGGTCAGCGTCGCCCTGGCCATTTCCATTCCACCCCGCGCTGCCGCGATATGCTCCTCTCTGGGCACATCGGCAAGCCAAGTGAACCCGCGCCCCACCCGAGCTATCTCCAGCTTCGGCGCCAGGGCCTTCTCCAGGTTCACCTCCCCGCTTTTCAAGCTTCCCTTTATGAACTGAATCATCTTGCACCTGCCGCCATGACCCACGCACCGCGCCACCACTCCCAGCGCCGCGGAGGTCTTCCCTTTCCCATCACCAGTGAAAATCACCGTCAGCCCTACTCTTTCCTCGTCCTTCTGTTCCATTCCTTTTTCAGCTCCTATCCCCTTGGGCGCCTTCCAACGCGCTTTTCAGCGCGGCCAGAAGACCACCAATATCATCAAACGCCTCCCCAGGGCCATGGTCCGGCCTATCCACCATCACCACCGGTATCCCGGCGGACCGGGCGGCCTCTATCTTCTCCATCACACCTCCGGCGGCGCCACTATCCTTTGTCACCAGCACGCCTATCGCATGTTCCCCAATTGTTAAAAGATTCTGCTCCACCGTGAATGGCCCCCGGCCTGTAATCACTTCATCATCCGACAACCCCCCCATCCGGCACGCGTCCAGCGACTCTGGATTGTCCAGCACCCTGGCGATAATTTTCTGGCCGGTACGCCGCGCCATCCTGGCGTATGGGGTGATATTGCGCGAACCGGTGGCCAACAGCGTTGGAGCGCCGAAGGAAAAGGCAAGTTCCGCCGCCGCCTCGTGGCTATCCACCCGGAACAACTGGTCGTAATCATGATCCTGCGCCGGCCGCACGTATGTGAGATACGGGATGCGGCTTTCCACCGCGGCGGCGCGGGCGTTGGCCCGGACTTGCGCGGCATATGGGTGAGAAGCGTCCACCACCGCCGATATGCCCCTCTCCTTTATAAGCCGGACCATTCCATCCTTGTCCAGTCGGCCCACACGCCGTTCCACTCCCGCCGTCTGGCCGGTGTTCAGCTCCGTATCGGTGGCGGTGAGGGCCAGCGTCCGGTAGCCAAGAGCCGCTATCCCTGCCCCCAGACTTCCGGTCTCCGCCGTGCCACCTACCAGCAGTATCATATGGAGTACCCCCTGGGTGTCACCATCTTCCCGTTTATGATCTTCGTTTCAGAGCAGCCGATGATGATTATGGTGCGCATCCCTATCTCCTCCTTCTGGAAGTTATCCAGGTCACTTATCCGCACGCTCTGCTCCCCCAATCCTATGGAATCACACACCCCCACCGGAGTGGAGCCGGGGCGGCTCTTCAGGAAGATATCCGCCGCCTCCTTCAATTGGGTCACCCTCTTTTTGCTTTTCGGGTTATACAGGGCGCAGGCCATATCCGCGGCAGCCACCGCCTCCAGCCTTTTTATAATCATTTCCCAGGGAACCAGAAGATCGCTGAGGCTGATGGCGGCGAAGTCCAGCGCCAGCGGCGCCCCCAAAAGCGCTCCGGCGGCGTTGGCGGCGGACACTCCAGGCGTCACCTCGATCTCCACATCCATCCCTTCCGCCGCCGCCAGTTCCATGGCCAACCCCGCCATGCCGTATATCCCCGCATCTCCGCTGGAGACCAGCGACACGATGTGTCCCTCCACCGCCCTGGCAAGGGCCATACGGCATCGATCCACCTCTTTTGTCATTCCGGTGGAGATCAGTTCCTTGCCGTCACACAAGTCCTCCACCAGATCCAGGTACTTGCTGTACCCCGCGACAACGTCGCTTTGGCGCAACGCCTCCTCCGCGCGGCGAGTTCTGTCCAGCGGGTGGCCGGGCCCTACTCCAACGACAAACAGTTTTCCCTTGCCACGGCCACCGTCACTCCGTTGCATATCTTCCTTTTCAGTATTAATTTTGTCCTCCTTCCCGCCAGCAGGGCGCAAGGCTCCGCCACAGCGGGTAAATTCACTTTTTTCCATACAAAGTCCGAATGATCAAAGTGTCTGGTTGAATTGCGGATCTCCTCCCCGTCGATGAACCTCAGGGGGATGTCCATGATCCTTGCCGCCTCGATCAGCCCCGCCTCGTCATGCTTGATATCCGCCGACGCCAAAAACCGCGCATCCGCCACAGTGGACTTCACTTCCGCCATGGCCTGCGTCACCGCCGCCACGATATCCGCAGCAGGCCGGCCCCGGCGCATTCCCACCCCCACGATCAGGTTCTTCACCGCCTCGGTAGTGGTGGTGATCACAGGCTCGGCGCCAATGGCGTTGGCCACCTGCAGGGCCAGCTCGTTGGCGCCCCCTTCGTGGCCGGAGAGCAGGCTGATGGCGTGCCGCCCCCCCACATCCACCACCACCACGGCCGGGTCGGTTTTCTTATCGGTGGCCAGGGGGGCTATGGCGCGAATCACCGCTCCGCATGGGGCGACATACACCAATCCCTCATATTTCCCAAACAGCTGCCGGGTAAGCTCCACCACCCTGGAGAATTTCTTCACCCAGGGGGGGGTGGCGACATTCTCGTGGACATAGCAATCCACAGCGGGAATCATTTTCCTTATCCTCTCCAGCACAAGCGCCCCCTGGGGCGACAGTGTGATGGCGCAGATTCTCATCACGCGCCAGCCTTCCTGTATCCATGGGTGAAGTTTTTGTCGTATAGCAGGCTGGCTTCCGCGCTTTCCCCCAGGGCGTCCCCCACCACTATCATGGCGGTCTTTTTCACCCCAGCTTCCTTCACCTTCGCGGCGATATCCTCCACTGTGCCTCTTATGATAAGCTGGTCCGGCCGCGAGGCGTGGAACACCACCGCCATCGGCGCCCGGGCGCCATAGTGCCGCTCCACTGTTTCCGCCAGCTTTGCGATCCTGTCCACCGACAGGAAAACGCACAGCGTGGACCGGGTGGCGGCCAGCTTTTCTATATCCTGCTCTTCCGGCGCCGGAGTGCGGCCCGCCATGCGGGTCAGGATTATGGTCTGCGATTTTTCCGGCACGGTCAGCTCCACTCCCAGCGCCGCCGCGGACGCCTGGAATGAGCTAATCCCCGGTGTCACATCGTATTCTATGCCCCGCTTTTCCAGCTCGGCGATCTGCTCGCGAATGGCGCCGTATATGGAAGGATCGCCCGAATGGAGCCGCACCACATCCACATCCCTGACGGCCGCGTCCTCGATGACCGATACTATCGCCTCCAGGTCCATTCCAGCGCTGTTATGCTTCTGGGCGTCTTGCGGCGCCATAGCCACAATCACCTCGCTCACCAGGGAGCCGGCATAGATCAGCACCCGGCAGCTCTCCAGAATACGCTTGGCCTTCAACGTCAAAAGCTCCGGATCGCCCGGTCCGGAGCCGACGAAATGGACTTTCATGGTTTCCCCCCGTTGGAATGCAGAAGTATGGTGGAAAGATAGCCTGTCTCCTCCGTTTCCCCTTTCAGCTTGCGCAAATCCGTCTCCACCCTCTGGTTCTCCATCCCGGAATTGGAGACGAACACCGCGTCATCAATGGCGTCCATCCGCTCCAGCAGATCCAGCACAGGCCCCAGCCGTTTGCCGATCTTCATCAGGGCCACTGTCCCGCCCGCCTCCACCGCCCGGCGCACCTGGGCCAGGTCATCGGCGGCGGGGACTATGGTCACCTGTTCGCGCCCCTCTCCAATGGGGAACGAAGTGAGAGCAGCCACAGAGCTGATGGCCGTTATGCCTGGCACGGTGACCACCCGGGCTTCCGGCATAATCTTGCGCAGGGCCCGCAGCAAATAGATATAGGTGGAATAAAGCAGAGGATCTCCCAATGTGATGAAACAGGCGTCCTCGCCGCTCTTCAGGCATTCGGCGATGACGGTGGCGGACTCGTCCCACTTGAGCTCCAGCTCCGCCTGGTCCGCCACCATGGGGAATACAAGCTCTGTCACCTGCGCCTCCTTTCCCACGTAGCTCTCTATAATTTTCAGGGCCACGCTTTCCGCCTTGATCCGGGCCTTCGGCGCGAACACACGCCCTACTCTTCCCAGCAGATTGGCGGCTTTCACCGTCACCAGTTCCGGATCTCCCGGCCCCACGCCTATCCCGTATAATGTCCCGCTGTTGTTCATCATCTTCCCTTCCGGACCAGCAGCACCAGCGCCAGGGATGGGGCCTCCATCTTCGCCAGCGCCGCCGGATCCACCTTTACTATCTTTTCGTTTTCCATGGTCAGATTCTGGCACACCCATGCTTCCCACTCTCCATCCAGGCGCTGGGCGAAGGCCGCCGCCCATTTTATCGCCTCCGGCCGGCCCAGCAATACGGCGTATCTTTCCGCCAGGGGGCCGTCATCCTCCGGGTTCGCGCCGTGGGCGCTTATAATCCGCGCCTCCTGCCAAGGCTGCCCTATGGCCGCAAACGCCACCTGCACGGAGCTGATGCCGGCGATGACGCGGCAATGCTCCGCGCCGACCTTGTCGATTAGTGGCCGGGCCAGACTGCTGACACCAGGATCACCGCTCACCAGCACGGCCACTTTGCCTTTCGAGCTTTTCTCCTCTATCTGCTCAATCACCTTGGCCGCATGCCCCGCGTTCACCATCCTTTCCCCCTTGGCGTAGGGTATCAACTCCAGAAGCCGCTTGGACCCGATCAAATAATCGGCATCCATAGCCGCCTTACGCGCCACCGGAGTCAGGTATTCCGGCGAGCCGGGGCCACACCCGATAATGCATATTTTCATCTTCGCTCTCTCCAGTTCTCTGTCTCTCCCGCGGTTCCCACCGGTTCCAGCTTCATATTCACCAGCGCCACCGCCACGTCATATGCGCCGCCAGTCTTGGCCATCACCGCCAGCCGGATCGTCCCCGCCAGGGCCGCGCCCAGCTTCTGTTTATCTTCCTTTCCCAGATTCTCAAATATTCCTTCCACAGTTTCGCTCTCCTCCACTGACGCCCCCAAAATATCCTCCGCCATCTGGCCAACGAATGGCGCCGCGCTTTCCGAGCGCTTTGAGTGAGTGTCCCACTGCCCCATGGCCAGCTTTGCCAGCTTGCCCGGATGACCCACGATCAGCATCGCATCTAACTTTCTATCCGCCGCCTTCTCCAGCAGAAAGCCCCACTCGTTCCCCACCTCCACAGTGCCGATGGAGTCCAGGCCGAATAGCGATTTTGCGGCCCTGGATCCGATATTGCCCGGCGTGAGGACTGGCCTTGTCACTCCCTCCGCCAGCGCAACGTCCAGAGCG
>JAOUMU010000101.1 GCA_029881335.1 Nitrospinota bacterium
TTCTCGACAAATTTCTCGCGGCCCAGGGATCTGCGGTCGATATTTTCTGTGGCGAGTTTGCGCTCCACCACGTTCTGGGTGGCGATGCCGGCATGGTCCATCCCCGGCATCCAGAGGGCGTTGTGGCCGTCCATTCGTTTGTAGCGGACCAGGATGTCCTGCAACGTGTGGTTCAGAGCGTGGCCTATGTGCAGCGAGCCCGTGACGTTGGGTGGGGGGATGACAATCGAGAATGACGGCAATGGTGACTTGTCCATGGCGTGGAATGCGCCGGACTGGACCCAGTGTTCGCGCCACTTTTTCTCTACTTCGGCCGGTTCATAGCCTTTGGCCAGATCGCTCATCAGGACTCCTGTTTGGTTTATTGGAATAGGGGATTATATCAGAAGCGGGGAGGAGAAAAGTTCTGCAGTTGAAGGGAGGGAGGATGGAGCGGGTAGTTTCTTGGGGATATTGCTTAACAGCGTAACTGCGTGTCTGATAATAATTACCCTGCATATGATATAACGGATATTATTAGTACGTGTTATATATATCACCAGGAGGTAAGCTTTGTTGGATCATACTGAATATCAGCGCATATTGCGCAAGCTCAAGGCAAGCCAGGGTATAGAAAAGCAATGGAAAGGTTTTCTATATAGATCGTCCGCTATGGAATACGCGAATAAAGCTGATTTCATGTCGGGCGAGGGGAGCTTCAAAAATGGAGGCCGATATAACGCTGTTGGCTCTTTTAAAGCTGTGTATGGCAGCCTGTCGGATCACACGGCCCTGGAGGAGGCAAAAGCCCATGCCGTCTATTATAATTTTCCTGGACACACTGTGTTTCCCCTGGTGCTGGCCGCGTTGGATGTATCCTTGCAAAAGATTTTGGACCTTACATCAAGAGAAACCAGGGATCGCATACGGATCGCCAAGAATATAATACTTGATTGTGACTGGCGCAGTGAGCAGGATAAAGGCCGAGAGGCGGCAACCCAGGCGGTCGGAAGGGCTGCGTTTGTCGCCGGATTCGAAGGAATATTGGTTCCCTCTGCAGCAGATCGCCGCGGGAAATGTCTGGTTTTCTTTCCGGAAAAGTTGCTTAAAGGCAGCAATATCAGTTATGTAAACAAAAATAAAATCATGCGTATACCAAGGAAACCCTAAAAACAAGGAGGCAGAGGCAAATATACGTGCACATATGCATGAATATATGCTATGATAGAGCCAGAATAAGAGAAGGAGTAACGTCATGCCCCCATCGGCGATTAAACAGACTGACACGGCGCCAAGAGCCAAGGAGAGAAACCGTTTCATCAAGCTGCGCGGTCAGATTCAGGTTACCCGAAAAATATTCAGCCGGTTGCTGTCGGTTTCAGAGCGGCTGCTCGCGGACATCGAGACGGACAAAACAGCGCCCACCGAACCTGTCCTCAGGAAACTCAGGGAGATGGAGCGGCTGACGATAGAGCTGAGAAAAACAATTGATCCTGATTTTATTGGCGCCTGGCTTTCCGAGCCGAACAACGCTTTCGACGGATCAACGCCTGTGCAGGTGATAGAGCGCGGCGAAATCGACCGCATCTGGCAAATGATATATTTCGTCAGATCGGGAACCCCGACCTGACATCAAACGGCTGTTCACCCCTCCACAGGCGCGCCGCGCCTCTGCCACGCCCGGCGTCCAGACTCACCGCGGTCCGCATCCGGACTTACGCGGTCCGCGTCCGGACCCTCGCCGGGCAGCACCCGGTAACGTCTACTTTTGCTCGCGCTTCATGTCTATGGATTTCATGAGTGGCTCTATGAAATTCATAGGCAGCGGAACGATGATGGTGTTTGATTTCTCGTTGCTCATTTCCCGCATGGTCTGCAGGTATCGCAGGGTCAGCGCAGCTGGTGTCTTTTCCATTATCGTCGCCGCTTCCGACAGCCAGGTGGCGGCCCAGTAATCGGAGTCCCATTGATGTTCGTTAAACAGGCCCTTTTACTTGACCATCCAAAAAGCTTCTGGCAGACATGTAATCGTCGCCCGGCGCGGCATAGGGTGCTCCTTTCTATTTGGTTAGTAAATCGCAACTAAATAACCAAGGGAGTACCCCCTTTTTTGTCCTGACACAAGATTTAATACAATACCTCGTGCGCCTCGTGATTGCAAAACCATGCCGCGGGGGAGTAGAATCGGTATTGGCGCTTATAAAATTGTAGTGTGTCAAAATAGGGCGGAACATGAGTGATCACCTCCCATCGAGTGCGGTCCAGGAGCCGCGTGGCGAATCAGCCGACAGGCCGGCGGACAAGCCGTACCTGCTGATCGGCTCCAACATCCGCTTTCTGGCGGAGAACGCCATCAAACATGGTCACAACATCGTCACGGTGGATTACTACGGGGACTGGGACACTCTAAAGCTGGCGCCAAACCGGTCCATCCTCCGTGACGGCGATGGTGTGATGAGCATGCTCTCCCTGGTACGGCTGGCCGATGGAATAGAGAACCAGGGTGTAATATACGGCCCCGGATTTGAAAACGACATCGTGGCTCTGCGCAGCCTTCAGCGTCTGGGAAGGGTGCTGGGGTGCGACCTTAAATCCGCTCGTAGCGCCCGCAATCCTGATTCACTGATGCGCGCCGCTGCCACGTGGGGCTTTCATTTCCCGGAAATCCTGATGGAAAAATCCAGCCCGCCAGAGTCTGCCCAATGGCTGATCAAGCCGCTAAACAGCCTTGGCGGGGGCGGGATCAGCTTTTATACGGAGAAGGGACCGGAGCCGGATGGCCCCTACCTGTTTCAGAAATATGTTGAAGGGTTGCCATCTTCCGTGTCGGTGGTTTCCAACGGTTCCGACGCTGCGATCCTGGGAGTGACAACCCAGATTGTGGGAGACCCGGATTTCGGCGCCTCGGACTTTCGGTTTGTGGGAAATGTATATCCCCATCCTTTCTCCGACGATATTATCGACCAGTTGACGGAGATAGCCGAGGCGATCACCCTGGAGTTCGACATGAAGGGCCTATGGGGCTTCGATTTTATATACAATGGCGAAGTCACCCTGATTGAGGTGAATCCCAGGCCCACCGCAGGTATGGGACTGTTGGGCATATGTTCTTTTAGCGACCTGTTGGGCCTCCATCTAGACAGCTTTGCTCACGAAACTTCCGACAAGATGATAGACTTTGCCCCGACGCGCAGGTACACGGGCCAAGCGCGAGTCTTTGCAGAAAGCGACCTGACCTTTTTCGGGGCGGAGGAATGGGCCGCCATAGGCGCCAGGGATATCCCGGAAAACGGCGCCATCATCCGCGCAGGCTCCCCTATCCTCACTCTCACGGCTTCCGCCATATCCTATACCAAAACCATCGAAACGCTAAAGACCCACGCCGCCAAACTGCTGCAGGACCTGAAAAAACCCACCGCCAGGGCGTTCTAGCGCTACCGACATATGCCCATGAAAGACTTTATATTTCACAATCCGGCCAGATTAGTCTTTGGCCGGGGCAAGACGAGGGATGTGGGAGAGTTGACATCCGCCCATCTGGGGGAAAAGGTTTTGCTGGTCCTGGGCCGTCAGAGCGCCAAAAAAAACGGTCTGAGCGCGTTGATAACCAACAATCTTGCGCATCATGGAGTAGTTGCCGAGGAACTATGGGGAGTGGCGCCCAACCCCTCCATCCAATCGGTCAGGGAGGGAGCCCTCACTGTCAGGGAAAAAGGACTCACCGGAGTGCTGGCGGTGGGTGGGGGCAGCGTCATAGACTGCGCCAAGGCCATCGCCGCGGCCGCCTGGCACGATGGCGATCCCTGGGAGTTGTTCGAGAAAAAAATCAAGCCTCCCAACGTCCTACCCATAGGTTGCGTCCTCACCCTTGCCGCCACCGGCTCCGAGGCCAATGGGAATTCTGTCATCAGCAATCCTGCCACTGAACAGAAGCTGGCATGGTACCACCCGGACGCATATCCAGCCTTCTCCATCCTGGACCCGGAGCTGACATTCACTCTTCCGCCGGAGCAGACCGCCTATGGCGCAGTGGACATCCTCTCCCACGTTTATGAGCAGTTTTTCCACGACTTGCAGGGGACCGATATCCAGGACGGCATGGCCATCACCCTGATGCGGAGCGTAATTGAAAACGCTCCTCTGGCTCTGGCCCGGACCGACGATTATAACGCCAGGGCCAGCCTGATGTGGGCCTCCACCCTGGCGCTGAACGGATTGATCGGCGCGGGCGCCGTCGGGGATTGGACCTGCCATATGCTGGAGCACGAGCTTTCCGCAAAGCACGGCCTGGCCCATGGCGCCGGGCTGGCTGTGATATTCCCCTCCTGGATGCGACATGTGGCGGCGCGGAAGGAGAAAAGATTTCGCCTGTTCCTGGAGCGGGTGTGGGATGTCTCCACCCAGGGTGTGACGACGGAACAATTGGGCCCGCTCGCCTATGATACCGTGGTCCAGTTCTATCGCCACCGGCTCTCCATCGGCGTGTCGATGAAGGAGTATGGCGTGGATAATCCCAGGGTGGAGGATATGGTAAACAGCGTGCTCACCTACAGGACCGAAGCAAACCTGGGGGGGCTTAACCGCGACGAGTTGAAAAAGATATTTCAGGACGTGATGTAAGCCTGGACGTCACGAGTCAGCCACGGATGTTGACTTTCCGCCCCGCCAATTGCAGAGCAGGTGTTTTGCGCTGGGGGTTGAACACAACGATGTGGAAATATGCCTCATGGAAAGGTCAGCGAGCAATTGGGGATTTCGGCGTATGCACGACGACGAGATATCTCTCAACTACAAAATCGACATCTGCCCGGGCGGGCTTACCCGATAGCTACGCCCGCATTCCCTCCAGACGCATCTGGATGGCGCGCAATAGCCCCTCTGGATCGTCCGTGCCCAGCCGGTATACGTAGCCCTCCCTGGTGGTCAACTGCACAGCCTGGTAACCGGATACATTATACAGAATGCCGCCGGGCAAAAACCTGATGCCCCATCCGTTGAAAAAGCTGTTTTCCACATGCTCGGCCGTGGCCACGTTCGCCAGCTCTATGGCGGGCATCTTCAGCCCCATGCCAAAAGCCGCCTGTACCCGGAGGTCATCCACCGTAACCGTCAGGGTTGAGAAGAATATGAAGATGACACCCAGGATGGCGAATATGGGCCAGGGGGGGAACAGGGTGGAATCATACGTGCTTGCCCCGACAACACAGGCGCCCGCTAAAAGAGCGCCTATTATCACCCACCCGGTTTGTGTGTGGGAGTACCTGGGATATAATCTTGATTTGCCCATTTCGGCCTCCTCCTGATGTTCCGCTTGATGTTCTTACGTGCCCTTTACGGTCAGCTATCCATCATTTTCATAAACTCCATCTCGCCCAGTATCGTTATCCCAAGATCCCCCGCCTTGGCTACCTTGCTTCCCGGCTCCGCGCCCGCCACCACATAGTCGGTCTTTTTCGTCACGGAACTTGTCACCCTTCCCCCGAGGCTCTCTATCTTCGCTTTCGCTTCGTTGCGGGCCATCCCGGCCAGGGTTCCCGTCAGGACGAACTGCTTCCCCAGCAGCCTCTTCTCCCGTGCGGAGGGTTGGGCCGCAGCCATGTTCACACCAGCGGCTTTCAGCTTGTCGATCACCCGGCGGTTTGCCTCCTGGCTGAAGAAGAGTTCCACGCTGGCGGCGGTCTTTTCACCGATCTCGTGGATCTGTTCCATCTCCTCTTTCCTGGCCGCCATCAGGTCGTCCATGCCCCCGAAGTGGCGCGCCAGCACAGCCCCAGCCCGCGCGCCCACGTGCCTTATCCCCAGCGCGAATACCAGTCTCTCCAGCGGTCGCTCCTTCGATACGCCGATAGCTTTCACCAGATTGGTCGCCGACTTCTCCGCCATCCTTTCCAGCCCTTGCGCTTGCTCCATCGTCAGGGAGTAGAGATCCGCCGGGTCCTTGACCAGTCCCCCTTCCACCAGTTGCTCTATAATCGCCGGGCCGGCGTGGTCTATATCCATGGCGCCGCGGGTGGTGAAATGGAGTAGCCGCTCCCTGATTTGGGCGGGGCAGGCCGCACCGGTGCAGCGGGTGACCGCCTCCCCCTCCAGTCGGCTCGCCACGGCGCCGCACACAGGGCATGCGTCTGGCATCTGGAACTTGCGCTCATCGCCGGTCCTCTTCTCGTCAACCGCCTTCACTACTTTCGGGATCACCTCGCCCCCCTTTTCGATCACCACAGTGTCGCCGATCAGGATTCCTTTTCTTTCGATCTCATCCATGTTGTGCAAGGTGGCGCGGGCGATGGTGGAGCCGGACAGCGATACCGGCGCCAGGATAGCCACCGGGGTGAGGGCGCCGGTGCGGCCCACCTGCACCTGTATATCCAAAAGTTCCGTCTCCGCCCGAATAGCCGCGTATTTATAGGCGATGGCCCATCGGGGGAACTTGGAGGTGGCCCCAAGTTCCGCCTGCAGCCGCGCCGATTCGATTTTCACCACCACGCCATCGATCTCGTAATCCAGCGATTCGCGGCGCGACTCGAAACCGGCGATCACTTCCCTCACCTGATCCAGGTTTCCGCACAAGTAGATATCCGGGGTCCTGAATCCCATGGCGGCCATGAATTCCACGGCGCCGCTCTGGGTGGCGGTGGCGGGATGCTCCACCGGGCGGCCATGTTCATCCGTAATGTAGAGGGCGTATAGAAAGATTTCCAGCGGGCGGGAGGCGGTGATGCGCGAGTCGAGAAGGCGAAGCGATCCTGCGGCGCAGTTGCGCGGATTGGCGAATGGGGGTTGTTCCTCCTCCTCCCGTTTCTCGTTGATCCGCTCGAAGGCTTCGCGGGTGATATACACCTCGCCCCGGACCTCGAACCGATGAGGGATTGTCTCCCCCTCCACGCGCAGAGGGATGGAGCGAATGGTCCTGATATTGGCGGTGACATCCTCGCCGGTGGCGCCATCGCCCCGGGTGGCCCCCAGGGTCAACGCGCCTTTTTCATATACCAGCGACACGCTCAACCCATCGATTTTCGGCTCTACTGTATACTGGAAATCCTCATGCCCCAGGTTTTTTATCACCCGCTCGTGGAACTTTTTCAATTCATCCATACTGTAGGCGTTATCCAGCGAGAGCATGGGCAATGCCGGGTTGTGCGGTATGGGGGTGAGCTGCTCCGCCGGCTGGCCTCCCACGCGGCGGGTGGGAGAATCGTTGGTGGCCAGAAGGGGATATTCCTCCTCCAGAGCCACAAGGCGGCGCAGCAGAGAGTCGAATTCCGCGTCGGAGATTTGGGGAGTGTTGTCTACGTAATATAGACGTTCATGGCGGCGCAACTCGTCGCGCAGCCGTTTGATTTCATCTTCAGGCCTGGGCGCCGCGTCCATTGGCGCTGGAGAGCCTTATCGGGCCTCTTCTTCCGGGTCCAGCCGGACGAAGTCCAAAAACGGAAGGATTTCTTTTATCTGTTCGGAAGTGAGGGAGCCGGAGTTTTCAGGCAGCAGGTGCTCAATGTCTACCATTTCATAATGGCCATTCCAGCAATGCAGCGTGTTCACGCGGTTGCCATCCCAGTCTATGACCCTGGTGAAATAGACGGGACCCTCGCACCGTGCGCAACGGCCATAAATAAGGTCAAACCGTAAAATAGGGTTCATCTCAGTCAAACAAACAAGGTGTTACGTCAAATTGGGTGATTATAGCACAGGATAGCGGGAGGCCGGTGACGAATCGGTCAGGCCTGTAACTGGCTTACTATGGACTGGAAAAACTTTATCCCGTCCTCACCGCCCAAAAGCTTTTCGCAGGCTCGCTCCGGATGGGGCATCAGCCCTGCCACGTTTCGTTTTTCGGAAAGAATCCCGGCGATACCGTTTATTGATCCGTTTGGGTTAGCTCCGTCATCCACCACTCCATCGCCGTTGCAATAGCGCAACAGTATTCGGTCCTCCTCCTCCAGCTTTTTTATGGTGTCATCGTTGGCCACATATCGCCCTTCCATGTGGGCGATCGGCATGGAGAGCACTTCACCCTTGGGAAGCTTGGCGGTGAAGGGGCTGTTGGCGGTCTCCACCTTCACGTTCACATCGTCGCAGATAAATTTCATCGAGGAGTTGTGCAGGAGCGCACCGGGCAACAGCCTGGCCTCGGTGAGAATCTGGAATCCGTTGCAGATGCCGAGCACCGGTTTTCCTTTGGCGGCAAACTCGCTGACCGCGGCCACCACCGGGGTGAGTGTGGCGATGGCGCCAGCCCGCAGGTAATCGCCAAAAGAAAATCCGCCGGAAAGAAAGGCCATATCGTATCCGTCGAGTGTTTTTTTGCCCCACCATACATATTCCACGTCATACCCCAAGCGGAACTTGAGGGCATGGAGCAGATCATGATCGCAATTGGATCCCGGAAACCTAATGACGGCAAGTTTCATTTTGTATCTTTCAGGATATGTCCACTATCTGGTATTCTTCAGTCACCGGGTTGGCCAGCAGCTTGTCGCACATGGCCCTCACGGAGGTTTCCGCCGTGGTTTTGTCGGCGCCATCGATCTCGATCTCGATGATCTTGCCGATCCGCACGTTGGAGACCTTGGCCTTGTCCAAAGCCCGCACCGCCTGGCGCACCGCCTCACCCTGGGGGTCCAAAATCCCGTCTTTCAATCTGATGATCACTAAGGCTTTCATGTCTGTTTCACCGTGGATGATACTCTGCGGCTGACCTCCTGGTATGTCTCGGTAAGGTTGCCCAAGTCCTGACGGAACCTGTCCTTGTCCAGGATCTCGCCGCTGTTTGTGTCCCATAGTCGGCATCCGTCGGGGCTGATTTCATCGGCCAGCAATATCCCCTCCGGGCCGCGTCCGAATTCCAGTTTGTAATCCACCAACGTAAGGCCGATATCACTAAAAAACTCCACCAGGAGTTCATTGATACGAAGCGCTTCCTTTTCGATAAAATCCATTTCCGCGTCGCTGGCCAGGGAAAAGGCCCGGACATGACCGCGGTTGATCATCGGGTCACCCAGATCGTCGTCCTTGTAATAGAGCTCAATGATCGGCTCGGGGAGTTTTTGGCCGGTGGGGGCGCCCATCCTTTTGGCCAGCGAGCCGGCCACGATGTTGCGAATCACCACTTCCACGGGGATGATCTGCACCTTTGTAACCACCATCTCCCGCTCGGAGAGCTTCCGGACAAAGTGGGTTTTCACCCCTCGGGCCTGCAGCATCAGGAAAATGTTGGAGGAGATGGAGTTGTTGCACACACCTTTGTCCTTGATGGTTCCCTTCATCTTGCCGTTAAAGGCGGTGGCATCGTCCTTGAAATACTGGATCAGCAGGCCGGGATCGTCCGTGGCAAAGAGAACCTTCGCTTTCCCCTCATGCAGCTGATCGCCCATCCTGTTCCCCGGTGTTTCCATAGCCTACTCGCCAAACACGTTATTGAATATCAGATCCACGCTCTTAAGATAGTAATTGATATCGAAGCATTCTTCAATCAGCTCTTTGCTCATGGCCCCCCGCACCTTCGGCTCCGCCAGCAGAAGATCCATGAACTGGGCGCGCTCCTTCCAGCATCTCATGGCGGCCCGCTGCACTATCAGGTAGGACTCCTCGCGGCTCAGCCCGGTCTGGGTCAGCTCCAGCAGCATCCGCTGGGAGAAGATCAGCCCGTTGGTTCTTTCCATGTTTTCCAGCATCCTGTCCGGATAAACCAGCAATCCACCCAAGATATAGTTCGTTTTGTGGAGCATCGTGTCCACTAGGGATGTGGAATCCGGGATGATTATCCGCTCCGCAGAGGAATGAGAGATGTCCCGCTCGTGCCACAGGGCCTGATTTTCGTAGGCCACCTGGGCGTTGGCCTTCACCACCCGGGCCAGGCCGGTGATATTCTCCGCCGTGACAGGATTTCGCTTGTGAGGCATGGCGGAGGAACCTTTTTGACCTTCGGTGAATGGCTCCTCCACCTCCAGCACTTCGGTCCTTTGCAGGTGGCGCACTTCCACGGCGATCTTTTCCAGAGTCCCGGCGGTCACCGCCAGGGCGCTCATGTATTCCGCGTGGCGATCCCGCTGAAGCACCTGGGTGGAAATTTCCGGAGTCTTTAGCCCCAGCTTTTCGCAGACATATTTCTCCACGCTAGGTGGGATGGTGGCGAATGTGCCAACGGCGCCGGAGACCATTCCCACGCGGACCGTCTCCATGGCCCGTTCCAGCCGTTCCTTGTTCCTTTTCATCTCCGAGTACCACACGGCGACTTTGAGGCCGAAAGTGGTGGGCTCGGCGTGGACACCATGGGTGCGGCCGATACAAACAGTGTCTTTATATTCCAGAGCCTTGTTTTTCAGCGTCGCCAGCAAGATGTCGGTATTGGCCAGGATCACTTTCATCGCCTCTACCATCAGCATGCTCTGGGCCGTATCCACCACGTCCGAAGAGGTGACCCCGCGGTGGATGTAGCGGGCTTCGTCCCCCACATTTTCCGCGACATTGCTTAAGAAGGCCAGCATGTCGTGCCGCAGGTCTCCCTCCAGCTGGGCCACCCTTTCAATATCAAAGGATGCCTTCCATCGGATTGTGCGCAACGCTTCCTGTGGAATAACACCCTCCTCGGCCCAAGCCTCGCATATTGCCATTTCCACATTCAACCAGGAGGTGTACCGGTTCTCCAGGTTCCATATGCGTTCCATCTCGGGTCTAGTGTATCTCGGAATCAATTGTCGCTCCTTATTCGATTATCGTCATTGTCAGCGGATCACGCTGGGAGGCGACTTTGTACGGCGTTTGCCCCCCCAGCGCCGAGCCGGCTTCCAGCCGGGCCAGGTCCGGATTATTGTTTGTCTCCGAAAGGTGGGCCAGGGTGACTCCTTGCAGGCCGGAATGGCGCAGTTCCTGGAGCAGCAGGGCGCAGGAGGCATTGGAAAGATGCCCCTGTCGGGAGGCGACCCGTTGCTTCAGGCTCCAGGGGTATGGCCCCGCCATCAGCATCGATACATCGTGGTTCGACTCCACCACCAGGTAATCCATCCTGGCAAGCCTCTGCCGCGCCAAAGTCGTGGCATGCCCCGTATCGGTCAAAAACCCCACCTTTCTATCGTCTACCCCGAACACAAAAGCACACGGGTCGGCCGAATCATGGGACGTGGAAAAGGGATGCGCCCGAATACCATCCACCATGAAATCAAGGCCTGTATCGAAAAATTCCACCTTATATACATCGCCTATTATGCGATGAATTTTCTCA
>JAOUMU010000014.1 GCA_029881335.1 Nitrospinota bacterium
GCGCCTTTTTCCCTGCGGCCGGCTTTGCGGTAGTGGATTCAGATCTTGGCTAGGCATTCTTTTCGCGAGTTTTTCCCCATATTCCACGCTCCCTTCGGTTACATGAAACATGAGGCGCCGAATCATTTTCGCCCCTTACTTCGGTTACATTTAATTTGAGGCAATTCGGCATCGCGTGAGGCACTGGCGCGTGGAATGCGGTTATGGTATATTCACCGGTGCGACTTCGATGGGCGGGTGTAGCTCAGTTGGTAGAGCATCAGCTTCCCAAGCTGAGGGTCGCGGGTTCGAATCCCGTCGCCCGCTCCATTTTATCAAATGGTTATCGGTTATCTGATGGCCTAAATTCCTGTCGCAAGCTGTCGCACGATGGCACACGATGCCATCTTCATGATTTTGCCAAGTCGAATTTATCATTCATTGAGTTTCCTGGTTTTCTCTGCGCAACATCATTCGGTTCATTAATTGTTGTGGCGTCTGGGGCAAGTTCATTGTGGACAACAGCCACATTTTTCCTCCCTTTTGCATTTGATTTATTTTTAATCAAGTGTTGCTCAGGCTGTTTCGCTTTTTGTGCGCGGCTCGCGCTGGGTGAGGGTCGGCCTTCACCCAGCGGAGCCGCGCTCTTTATGGCCCATCGCAACTTTGTAAAACAACATGGAGCTAACAAAAATGAGCGCGGAATTTGAGGCTAACGCTGTTTTGTCTGATCTCCGCCGGGATGCCAAGATGCGCCACCGGCGGAGATATTGTCGGTCGCGGCTGGATCGCCATCGCGCTGAGGTCGTAAAGCTCCGCCTTGCAGGGGCTTCGCTTTCCGAGTTACAGCGATGGCTACGCGCCTCCAGGCGCATAAAGGTTTCGCGAACCACCATCTTCAGGTACCTTCGCAAATTGCCGGAGCTGATCAATGGCTAAATTTGCGAAGGCTAAAAATCAGGCGGCGAAGGCGGTTCGGGGAAGGCTTGCGCTGGGCCAACCGCGTCACGACAATAAACAACATGGCCGCATTCACTCCATCCGCACAGCAGACCACTATGAGCGCCACCTCTCAAATGTCGCGCAGTGGTTGGAAAACACGCGGGCAGGCCATGGCCTTCCCAAGCTGACGGCGGAGGAGGCAATGCGGTATCTGAACGATAAAGCCGCCATAGCATCCCAATCCGAGGTGGACCAGTGCAGGCAGGCCATGGAATGCCACCTTGGCCGGAAGCTTTCGAGAGTCAGGTCGGAGCAATCCCATGTGAGCTCTGGCCGATCCTATAGCTCTGATCAACTGAAGGCGATAAGATACTCGCAAAGCGAGCGAAACGCCTTTTCCACGCAGATCGCTGATGCGGCTGGACTACGGGCGCATGAGCTTCTGACTATCGCGCCCATTTCGGAAAGACCACCATCAGAACATAGGAATTGGGACAAAGCTATTTTCGCCGGGCGGGAGGATTGGAAACGGTACACCGTCATCGGGAAAGGCGGGCTCTGCCGCGAGGTGCGGCTACCTTCAAACGTCGCCTCCCGACTTGAAGAGCGGCGATTGGCCATGCCGGAGTCACGGCGCGATCGTGGCGTTAACTACCTTTCCCGTTACGATTTGCCAGGAGGAAACTCATGGAGTAAAAGCTTTGGCGAGGCGAGCCTGCGCGTACTGGGCTTTTCCAACGGCGCGCACGGTTGCCGTCATTCATTCGCGCAAAGAGCCATGGAGACATATCAATCCCGGGGATATTCATATTGCGACTCGCTTGCGTCAGTCGCGCAGGAGTTGGGCCATTTCCATCCTAAAGTCACGGAGGTGTATTTGCGATGATTGCGCAGGATTTGTCGGGTTTTTCTAAAATGGAGTTGGAGCACATGGTTCTCTCTTGTCAGGCCATGCTGGAGGAGTATCGCCAGATTATCGAATATCGAACAGAGCGGCTGGGAGTTGCGTTAAAGGAGGCGGAAAGATATCGGCATGAGGCTAAGCGGGCTCGCGAACAGCTTGCCGGAGCCAGGGCCAGGTTCAAAAGAAAGCTACGCAGGTCAGGGACTGAATGAATATATGAATATGAGGCGGCGCGACGTCCATAACGGCATAGGGCCGGAATCGCGATCAGGTGGGAATCACCGGTTCATTGAATTTCGTAAACGAAAGGAGACAAAATATTGAGGCCAGTTGCGGCCGCGCTAGGTCATGCGAAAACGCAACACGGGGTCGTCCGTATAAACGACTGGCGAGAACAGTCCGAGCCATCCGCCGGCAATCGGCGGATAACAGGGGCGAACAGGCTATAGCCGCTCAGCTGGGCTTCCCGGCGAGTAACGATCTTACGATCATAATAGAGAGAGGTGCGCCCCCTTGCTGAATTCCATTGGATACATATTAGGTATGAGTGTCGCCTATTTGTCGGCGTGCATTATAATATTCTTATGTGCGGAAGGTATGGCCAATACTGCGATTATGAAGAAATTCGGCTCCGGTTCGCCACATCAAAGTCAATTTAGCAAAAGGCAAGATACAACATCTCGCCACTGACACCCAACCCTTGCTGTTTAAGGGGAAGAATTGCTCAGGACTCAACAAAAGCAGACTTTCGCCTTTCTTTCCGCTCGCCCTCGCTTAACGTGCTCTGTGGCTCTGAAAACCTGCCTGTAAAGCACGCTTCGCTCTGAAGGCCTTGCAGGCGGAACTTCTCCGCCATCTACGAACACTGCGAGGGACGAGACGGAAGCAAGCTAAGAGGTCAGACCTTCTCACAATAAATAGAAAAGAATTTGTTGACTGCTGCACCGATACACGGTACAGTTAGCCATGATACGAACCTTTAAGCATCGCGGCCTCAAAAGGCTCTATGAGAGGGGCGATCAAGGTCAGGTGAGCAGCGAACACCTGAGCCGGATCGAAGATATCATCGCCCGGCTGGATATCGCCGTTGCTCCATCGGACCTGGACTTGCCAGGATATGGATTACATCCGCTTAAAGGAAAATTGAAAGGGTTCTGGGCCGTCAAGGTCTCCGGTAACTGGAGAATTATCTTCCGGTTCAAAGACGGTGACGCATTCGACGTGAACCTGATTGATTATCACTAGAAAGGAGTTTTAAAAGTGCCGATGAAAAACCCGCCGCATCCGGGCCGCTCCATAAAGGACGCCTGTCTGGGACCGCTGAACATGACGGTCACGGAAGGGGCGAAAGCCCTTGGCGTGGCCCGCCACACTCTTTCCCGCGTCATTAATGGCAAAGCCGGGATTTCACCCGATATGGCTATCCGGCTGGAAAAGGCTTTCGGTGGCACAGCGGACAGCTGGATACGTATGCAAGCCGCCTACGACCTCGCCCAAGCCAGGCAACATGAAAACAGGATCAACGTAAAACGCTATGCAATGGTCTGATATGGACCATATAAGCCAAAAAGAAAGAAGCGCCTTGATGTCAAAGATCAAGGGGAAAAACACAACTCCGGAAATAAAAATACGACTATATTTATGGGGCAAGGGTTTACGTTATAGGCTTCACAGAAAAAACCTACCAGGAACCCCTGATATTACTTTCCCTTCCCAAAATAAAGTTATCTTTGTTCATGGATGTTTTTGGCATGGCCATAAATGTAGAAAGAGTAAACTTCCTAAAACGAGAACCGATTTTTGGAAAGAGAAAATAATGAGAAACAAAAAGCGAGATACGGCGAACAGGAGGGCGTTAAAGAAGCTTGGTGTGGAAAGCTTCGTCATATGGGAATGCCAGGTAGAACACGAAAAGGCCTTGAAAAGGTTGATGAGTTTTTTGGCCGATTAGACGAAAAAGACTGTTTACATGTAAACAGCCATGCCGTACAGTAAAGCAGAACATCGGGGGAACAACATTATGCCGCAATCAGCGAATAAAACAATATCCAATAGGACCGTGGCGATTAGGCAATGTCAGGCGGAGCGAAGAAAGCGCCTGCAAATTAAGACTTTAACCATAGAAGTAGATAAAGAAATCCATGGGAAGATCAAGAAACTCGCTAACCACAAACAAATTACCATACAAGGCTTGTTATCCAACGCTTTAAAATCGATGGTGGACCCGGACATGAATGGCCAGTTTTTACGTCCTTGGAGTATTTTCGAAAAATTTCTGGATGAAAAAGAATGCGATAGGACGCACGTCAGCTTGTTCTCTGGTTGCGGCGGAATCGATCTCGGTTTTAGGCAAGCTGGTTTTAAGACCGTTTTTGCGAACGATATAGACGAAGACGCCTGTATGACGTATCGCGCGAATCTTGGCGAGATCGTCGAGGGGGATGTGAGGAACGTCAGTCTTCCTAAAATTACAGATAAGCTGGACGTCCTTTCAGCCGGATTCCCTTGTCAGCCCTTTTCGAACGCAGGCTCTAGGAAGGGATTGGAAGACGACCGAGGAACGCTGTATGAAGCGGCCTTGGACGCGGTCAATACGCTTAAGCCTAGAGCGGTCGTCTTCGAAAACGTAAGAGGTCTTTTGTCGTTCAAGAACGGCAAGAAACTTTTGGTGGAAGAAATTTGCTCGAATCTAGACGACCTCGGATATGACGTTATCTTCAGCTTGATCGATGCGTCCAAGCATAACGTACCTCAAAGACGTTTGAGAGTTCTCATAGTCGGCATGGAAAGGACGAAGAAAACTGGCAACTTCTCTTTTCCGCATCCTATCGAAAGGGACGACCTTTCCCTAAGACACACGATTTTAGATATTCCCCCTGACTCCCTGAACCAAACAGAGCTTATGCAGCTTAATCCGCAAGCTCTTCATATCGGTTCCATGGTCCCGGAAGGTGGGTCGTGGAAGAACATTCCATACGACAAGTTGCCATCGAGACTGAAGAAAATAGCAGACAACATGGAAAAGTATAGGTGGCCGAACTTCTATCGCCGTTACCACCGCGATGAAGTGGCCGGAACGATAACGGCTGCATTCAAACCAGAGAACGCGGGGGTTTGGCACCCCACGGAGAAGCGCATCTTCTCGGTCAGAGAGATCGCCAGAATTCAAAGCTTCCCCGATTGGTTCAACTTCGATGGCAGAACCGTGAAGTCGAAGTATCAGCAAATCGGCAACGCTGTTCCGCCGCGTTTGGCATACGAAGTAGCGGTACAGGTCGGGAAGGCTCTCGATGGCGAGAATCTTCGAAGTGGAAGCGAATATCTGACGTTCGATCAATTCGTTGAGACTGGAAAGCCGCTCCGGGTGTGCGACCGAGACGTGGTTTACTCAAATGGCGGCGGGGCCGCCAAAAAGAGATAAACATAATGGAAAGACATGACATGTATCTAAACCCCAAGCTCGTCGAATCATCCTTTAAGAGACTCGCTCCGGTTGCCAATACGGGTAAGAAGCCGCTGGAAAGAACCTCGGCTCTTATGTATTTCTTGGCATTTGATGCGGCTACTAAGAGGCTAGATTGCTGCCCTCTAGACCTGAATCCCAGAACATCGAATGGAAAGACCCACAGAGATGCGATGGCGTTGGAATTTGTAAAGCTCGTCCGGTTGAAGAACGGGGCCGACCTTGGAATCCGTCAAGTTTCCGTTCTCGGTAAGATCGAGAGGGGCGGTAATTCGCCAGAGAAGCGAATATCGTCGAATTTTTTCACCGTGCCTGTAAAGAAAGCCTCGGAGTCCGCGAAGTCGTATAACTACCCGAACCGTCCATCGCCGCTGCTGAAGATGGGTCTTGCAGCTACTGGTCTAAAGTGGGGAGTGGACTATCACGACAGCTGGCGTAACAATTTGCCAAAGTTGCTCACTGAAATGAAGGGGAATACGCAATTCACCGATCTAGCTATATTCGCGTTCAGAAACGATTCCCTGCCTGAAGCGGAGAACGCCAGGGAAGCTTTGTCAGAAGCCTTGAAGAAAAGATATAGCGAAGACTTTGCGATGTTCTGGTCCGGTCGGATGGAGGCCGAGAAGGTGTTCTTCAAGCATGGAGACGATCCATTCCGCTCCTCTTATCAAGATTCGCTAACCGAATCCATGTTTTCGGCCATCGTTGGCACCAGCGATAGAGAGCCGTTGAAGTCGATGGACAAAGAGTCTTTAATCGACAGGATCGTCTATCTCGAGGGTTTGCTCGATGCCCACGACATAGAGTTCCAACCGTAACCAGCTAAACTATATCGGAGAGTCGACATGACCACTCAGCCATCGTTCCTATTGGACGCCCCAGAAAAACCGAAGATTCGGCAAAGGCTTTACAACGGTAGGAAGCTGATGGTTTGGGACGGGAAGATAAAAATCTCCTCCGTCCAGGGTTGGGTGCACAATCCAAGGATCGAACTCGCGAGAAAAACTCTACAAGAGAAGATTGGAAATCGGCCCCTAACCCAAGACGAAGTCTTCGAATTGATGAAGACCGATCCCGAGGTCAAGCTGAAGGAGTTGCGGGATGACATAATAAAGAATGGCTTGCGGGAGCCCTTGACTCTTTCCTGCTCGGGTAAGCTCCTTGATGGCAACCGCCGGTTTTTTGCGTTGAGGTTCGCGCTTGAAACGATGCCATCGACCGATGCCAACAGGCAAGACCTGGAAACCGTCGAAGCATATGTTCTTACCGAGGATGCTTCTGAAGAGGACGAACAAAACGTTTTAGTAGAAGAGAACTTCTCTGCCTCCCTGAAGATAGAATGGCCGGAATACGTGAAGGCAACGATGGTGGTCGAAGCGAACGAAGAAGGCCTGACCATCGACGAAATATCGAATAAATACAGTTGGGCGAAGTCGAAGATCAAACAGACCCTCAAGATTCACGAGATCATCACCGAATTCATTACGTTCGCCACGGCGAATCCCGATCCGGAGGACGAATATGGAGGCGGCTTTGGCATGACGGAGCAGGACGCGGAGAGCGAGGCGGCAAAGAACTACCAGTTCTTCAACGAAGCGCAGAAGTCCTTCTTTGAGCAACTTAGGACGGACATCGACTTCAAGATTCAGTTCTTTAAGTGGATACAGGAAGGCAAGTTCTCCAGCTTCCAAGAGGTCCGCGTGGCATACAATGCATGGAAGCATCCGGAAGCCAAGGCGGCCCTTCTTCAACCAGAGCCTACGGCGGCGAAGTCCGCGAAGGCCATACTAGACTATAACGCAAGGGTCGTGAAGAACAAGGACGAGGCCGTAGGTAGGATAGACAGCTTCGTCAAGTTCCTGAAGGAGTTAACGGCGGAACAGATCAACTTGATACCGGGAACTTCTCTGGAGCAACTTAAGGAATCCATGAAGCTCGTTGTCAAAATGGGCGAAGCGGCGGCGCAAAAGTGATATGAAACTATGCGTGGAATCCAATGAAGTGAGAATAGAATGCTCCGGTATGGAGCTGTTGAAATTGAAGACAGCCCTCAACAACCGATTGGGTGGCATGTTAAAAGCCGAAAAATCCGCTCTCGTGTTTCCATTGAGCTCCCTGTCTTTGGTCCAAGACCTAATCGAAGGTGGAGAAAAGTCCCCAGAGATAGCCGAAACTCTACGTATGTATGAGCTACATGCGGAGGCCAGAAGATGTGCTTTGCGGATAGTGGCGTCCGAAACGGTCGAAAACGTATCGGAGGAATGGTTGCAACGTTTGGACCCCGCTCAATCGTATGCCGTCTCCGCGATGACGGTTCCGAATTTGCTCGGACTGTGCCTGTTCGACGAACAGGGAAGCGGCAAGACGGTCATGACGATAGCGGCGTTCAATGCATTGAAGGACGCAAATGTCGTGGACGCCATGATCGTTGTGTGCCCGAAAACCATGATGAGCGAATGGCCGAAGGACATCGAAAAGTTCCTACCCGGCAAATACGAGGTGGCGGTCGCGGAAGGCGATAGACGGGAAAAGTTTCTAACGGCCCTTAAGGACTTCGCCGTCCTAGTCACCAACTACGAGGGCGTGGAATCCATGCAAGTGGCGCTTACCGCCACGGCCTCGCAGAGAAGATACCTGCTCGTGGTGGACGAATCCTACTACGTTAAGAACACGGAATCCCTGCGTTCCGATGCGGCCAAACGCCTACGGGCCAATTGCGCCCGCTGCTACGTTCTTTGCGGCACCCCGGCCCCCAATTCACCCTACGACCTCGTGAACCAATTTAATCTCGCCGATAAAGGTTTCACTTTCGCCGGTTTTAAAAAGTCCAAGGACCTAGACGGGGATCGCGACAAAATCTCGGACCTCATAGATACGAGAGGCACGCTCATAAGGAGGATGAAGACCGAGATTCTCGAAGATATCCCCGACAAGAATTTCCATATCGTTGGCATACCGCTTACAGGTCGCCAAGCCTTTTTATACGAAAAAGCCAGATCGGAGTTGGAACTTGAGCTTAAGGCATTGGACAACATCTCCTTCAGAAGGAAGCTGGCGACTTATTTCCAACGCCGTGCAGTTCTCTTGCAAATCTGCTCGAACCCCTCCGCAATCGATCCTACGATAACGGATGTTCCGGTTAAATACGAATATCTCGATGCCCTCATGGCCAATCTTATCAGCAAAGGCCGAAAGGTTATACTGTGGTCGTTTTATAAGAACAGTCTAGACGACTTGGCGGCCCGATACGCCGAATACAATCCGGTTCGCATAGATGGGTCCGTGGACGTGGCCACGAGAAGAGTGGCGGTCAGACTTTTCCAAGAGAATCCGGAAAGGATGGTGTTCATCGGAAATCCGGCCGCCGCAGGAGCGGGAGTGACGCTCCACGCCGCCTACGATGCGGTGTATGTATCCTATTCGAACCAAGCTGCCCACTACTTACAGTCCCTCGATAGAATCCACAGGCGTGGACAAACGGCCAAGGAAGTGAATTACTACCTACTCGTCTGCCAAGACACCATCGAGGAGACTGAAGTCGTTAGACTAAGGGGCAAGGAGCTACAACAACACTCCATCCTAGGAGACCATATCTCATGGCCAGCCTCATTGGACGAAGCTTTGAAGGAATTGTGCGGACACGATTGATAGGCGGTCATGAATAGATACTTATGGATACTGTCCGCGGAATCGATGCTGCACCTTAAAGGCTCGGGAGGGGTTTCCGCTGCCTATATTCTTCCGAAGGCGCATGTCCCGAAAAATCCATCGGACCTCGCGGGAAGCCGTGTATGGATGGTCTTACGCGGCTTTCGAGGAGATGTTCTCTTCGCCTCTATCTATGTGGATGTGATAGAACGGTTTGAAGACGGATTGAACCAGGGAGACCTCCTCTTGACTGTGGACCCCGCAAGGTCCTATAGGTGTGCTTCCTCCTATACCTCCGCCGTTTCCTCCTTCCACTGCGAAAAGACTTCACTTCTTCCTATGGGCATGAGCGAAGCCAACGATTCCTTGTACGAGGAACTGACCGAGCAAGCGGGAGCGAAGGTACAGGTCAAGCTACAAATGCCGCCGAAGTCTATGTTAGGCGATATACTCGTTCCTTCTTCGAAAGGATCTAACAGAGCATTGTCGGAAAGGATTCTGGCCGCGACTACGCGTAGATTATCGCTAGAGGAGGTATGGGCGAGCGGCCAGAATCCAAAATTGCCGCCTTTCGCCAACTTCGCATATCGGCGGTTTGTATCGATGCGCGGCGAAGAGGCGGCGAGAGAGATGCTGACTTTCTTCATTGAGGCGGACCCGATGATTCATAAGTTTATCCAACCGTCAGTCAAGGGGAGGCCTGCCGCCCAGCGTTCTTCCAGGCCGGTGGTAGATGTGAATCTAAGACCGGTGGATCCCGACAAGATATATGCCAGAAGGTTCATAGCGCGGAGTCGGGATCTATTCGACATCGCCGATGCGATGGATAAGACTGAACACGCGGAGAAGCGGCATCAGGACATGCTACGGGATATAGCGACTAGGCTCAAGAAGCTGGACTTCGAGCCGCTTCAATCCTCTTCCATAGACCTCTTAGTGGAGACAAATCGGGGATACGCGATGTTCGAATTAAAGACGACAACACCCAAGAACATTCTAGGACAAGCGGCCAAGGGGGTGTTCCAATTAGGTTGCTACAAAGCGGCCCTTGCGGATCAAGGCTATCAGGACAATAAAATAAGCCTTATCATTGAAACAACTCTCTTTTTAGAGATCGATTCATATGTTTCTCAGATTGTCGAATCCTTTGGAGTGACCCCTCTATTTTATGATGGTAAAAAACCATGGCCACGTAGAGTAGATGGGTTAATGGAAGTTATCAACGATGGTCCTTATTGAAAGGGACAAGGGAGGCAAATCATCTTCAGGCGATAGCCTTATAGTTGATGATACATTTCATAAAACTCATGGATATGAAGATAGTCTTGTTCAAACATGAAAAAATACAATAGCATGCCTGGCAAAAATAGCTGAAGCTGAAAAAGCAAAAATCAAAGCAAAGGCTGGAAACTCAAGTCACGCCATATCGATCAACAGCATTCTTGACAAGAAATGGATAATATTTGGTATCGGCCTCTATTTGCCTGGCTAGACTGGATAGCTTGGAAAGGCGCCCTCTCTGAAGGAGAACTTCTGCTGATCTGTAGCGCAATGAATTTGTTGCCTCGGTGATAGACAGCTCCCAATGGCCCGCTGATGCTGAGCTATCCTTCCCCACGTTTTTCATCAGTTGCACGAGAGCCAGGATGGAGTGGTCATCCAAGGTGAGCAAAATACATTCGGCTGGTTGGGAGCTAAATTCTATTCGAAGGGCTCCCGAAATCTCCTGGCCGATATAAATATCCAGGTTTATCCCCTCTTCATTAAAGGAAAACATCTTACCGGTAAGGACCTCATCCTGCCTGATTACCACGTTCGTGGGCGTATCAAGAAGCCGAGTGGGATTAAAAGAAAACGGCTCACCGTGTTCCTTTCGTACAGCGCCCAGTTGCCCCCGGCGGGCGACCCAGAAAACCCATGGCGTCAGCTTGTCAACAATCCTATCAAGAGGATACTCCTTATATTCCCCTTCTTCCACAAGCGCCAATAACGACCTGACCAAGTAGTCAGGGTGGATCGGTTCACCTTTCCTGATCTGTGCCATTATCCAGGAGGGTCTATCCTGGATATCCAAATCATAGCCACTGCCCGGCGCCAAATTGGATTCAAGATAGCCTTTCAGCTTTTTGGATAATTTCGCCTCGTTAAGAAGGAGATCAATCGCCTCTGCAGTTCGAATCATAAAGTCAGGAGTCGCAACACTTGAAATGCTCCAGGCCTGCTGGGTCAGCGATAGAAGGAAGTTTATCTCCTCTTTGAATTGAATGCCTTTTGCGCGAAGAATATCCAACCCATCTTTCAGCAAAAGGTTGGTTGGCTCAATCTGCTGATCCCATGGCTGGCCTTCCCCGGTGAGCAACCATTTCTTGTTGATCGTAGGGAATGTTGCCCGAATCCTATCAGCCAGATTTTGTGAAATAGCCCTGGTTCCATTCTCCACCTGGGATAAATATGGTTGGCTCATTCCTAGCTTTTCCGCCAGAGCAGTAATGCTCAATTCGTAAAACTGCCTGATATATTTAATCCTATCCGAGGGAGTCAAATCCATTTTTGTGCCTTTGGTGCAAGGGAAATACCCATTATAAATCCACCCAAGAAAACGAAGCAAGGAATGCATTGCTAAAATTGCTTCCCATTGCAATTGCTTGCAATGGGAAGCAATGTATGCAATAATCGGAGTGGTGGTGACAACAGCGGGGTTTGGAAATGACATTTGATCCAGGTGATCAAAAGCACGGTGGTCAATTGGGTGACCACCAGAGCGGTGAAAAGCAGGCCCAAGCGAATGTAGCGGTTGGCCTGGCGCCATGGAGGGGGAAAGGAATGAGGATAGTTGTTTATACAGCAAGGGGGCATGAAAAATGCCCCTCTTGCAATACAAAATATGGGCAGTCGCTTGCATGCAAAAAGTGCAAGCAAGAACCGCGAAAAGTCTACTTGGCTTTAACTTTTGAAGGCCAGAATCGCGAATTTATAAGAAGTGACTTGGATGGCGATCCTTTATCGCTCGAGAAAGCCAAGCGCTTGAAAGCGAGAATTGAACAGGATGCCTCACTTTGCAGCACCGATAAAGTTGCAAAAAAAAAGATCCTGCAGAAATATATTCCTAGGAATCGCGAAAGGATGCTTTTCAGCAATGTCCGGCTTGAATATATAAAACATCTGGAGAAAAAAAAGGCGTCACTAAAACATCGCGAAAACATCGAAAGCATTCTGAGGTGTCATCTCTCGTACTTTGACACAAATGATCTTGGTGATATTACTCCTGGAGCAGTTGAGGACTGGTGTTACTTGAAGACCGATATTTCGGGGTCATATATTGTCAAGTGTATAAACGTCTTGAGAAGAGTGTTAAAATACGCGGCACTTCGTGAATACATTCAATCGGTTCCGGAACTCCCTGTTTGGAAAACCACTGAAATTAAAAGACATGGTATCAACGCAGGCCAGCAAGGCGAAATTCTGGCCTTTATTCCGGATGAACACAAGCCTATTTTCTTGTTTTTGATCCTCATGGGATGGCGTATTGCAGAGGTGCGCGCGCTTAAAGTCCGCGACATTCAGGGAGATTCCATTTTCCTGAATGGATCATTTGACCGAGAAGAATATAAAGAATACCCAAAAGTGAAAGGAAAGAAAGGGGCGGAGTACCCGAAAGAAAGGGTTACTAATATCATAGCTCAGGCCCTGGGCAATGGCCGAATTTATGGCCCTGATGATTACGTTTTCACTTTCACTTATCGAGGAAAACGACACCATTACAAGCACCGATATATGTCGGATATTTATTATGAGGCCAGAGAGAAAGCTGGATATCCGCATGTTACATTGAACGAATTCGGCAGACATGCCATGTCATATCAGTTGTTCTTGGCTGGCGCCAGCCTCGAGGAACGGGCGGCAATACTAAATAATGAGTCAGGTACAGTCCAGGAGCATTATACGACTGTCACAAAACAAATTCGCAGCCGAGTTTTCAACTTGCTTGATGGATCGTCGCAAACTGTCGCAAACCCTAAAAAGAGGAGAAAAAGACCTTGAGTTACAATGTGTTAAAAACCGAGCATCAGCTTCCCAAGCTGAGGGTCGAGGGTTCGAGCCCCTTCACCCGCTCCATTATTTCACTATCCGCCATATTCCTTGCGACATTGCCGCCTGAAGGATCTTTCTTATATCTCGTGATCCGCGGCAACCCTCTATCCCCCTTCTCCGCCGCAGGATTTACCGGCGTCTTTCTACAGGTTTCTGGCGTCCCCGGTCATCGGCACGAACCGCACCAGCGTCACGGTTTCATACTCCACCACTCCCATCCTCTTTTCCCCCAGAACAAGGTTCTGGATCATCTCCACTCCCACCGGAGCGATGATCCTCCCTCCCTCTTCCAGTTGATCCTCCAGCGCCTTGGGGATTATTCTGGCGGTGGCGGCGGTGATGATCTTCTGGTAAGGCGCCTGCGCCGCCCATCCATGGGTTCCATCTGCGTGAATCACTTCCACGTTATCATACCCAAGCTCTCTAAGTTTGATTTGCGCGGCCGTGGCCAGGTCCTCGATTATTTCCACCGTGTATACTTTCGCGGCCAGATGGGAGAGCACCGCGGCCTGATATCCGCATCCGGCGCCGATTTCCAGGACCTTTTCCTCCGGGCCTATGGCCAGCTTTTGCGCCATCAGCGCCACGATATATGGTTGGCTGATAGTTTGGCCATGGCCGATTGAAAGGGGATAGTCGTCATACGCCACCCCAGCATCTTCCGGAGGGATGAACCTTTCCCGGGGGACTGTTTCCATGGCGTGAAGAACCCGAGGATCGCGGATGTCCCTTCCCTTCAGGTTCCACTCGATCATGTTCCGTTTGGCGCGGTATAGATCCTCCGTCTTCCTTGCTACGGTTCTTGTCATAAGCGTGGTCTCCACATTACGGTCGGCACACCGGGAGGGCGCAAAGAGCGGACCGGCGACTTTGGCGCGCTCTGGAGTCGCTGGGGAAAATCAGAAACTGAGGCCGTGCTTACGCAGCCACTCCTCCTCGTTAAACCTGGTGGATTCGAATTCCCGAAACTCGATCTCTCTGGGAGACTCCTTCCTGCCATCCACGTAGTGGGACAGGTCGGTGATTTCCGGCTCGGCGCCCCGCTTGCGCTCCATGAAATTCAGGTCGAACATTTCTTCACCGCCCATGTCCTCTCTGGCGCTGGTAATTTTCACTCCCAGCGATTCAGCCAGGTTCCTCACCTTCAGCATGAGCACCATAAAGGAGCGGGAATAGCTTTCGTCTTCCTCCGCCAGTTTCTTTATGGCCTGACGCACCTCGGGCGATTTTGTGATGGCGTCCACAATCGCCCTCGACAGGAACTCCATGTTGTCGTCGCGCTGCTTATCGTCAGCCATGGGCCTTCTCCGATCTATCCTCGTTTTCCCTATATAATTTTAAGCACACACAGCCCTTCCCGTCAAGGCTGACGCCCATTTACTTCACCATCTCACGCAATGCAGCCAGGTTTTTAATATCTTCGCGCCCTTCCGGTCCTTTTGGCGTCTCCAACACCATGGGAGTGTTCACAAAACGTTTGTCGTTCACCAGCAAGGCAAACCCAGTCTCCCCGATATGCCCCTTGCCGATATGCTCATGGCGGTCCACCCGGGAGCCTTGCGGTTTTTTGGAGTCATTCATGTGAAACAGCTTTATCTTGTCCAGCCCTATTTCATCATCGAAATTTTTAAAGGTGGCGTTGTACCCTTTCTTGTCCAACAGGTCATAGCCGGCGGCGAATATGTGGCATGTATCCACGCAGACTCCCAGCCTCGCTTCATCGCCAGCCAGTTCCATTATCCGGGCCAACTGGCCGAAAGTATGGCCCAGGCCGGTTCCCTGGCCTGCGGTGGTCTCCAGAGTCAGAATGGCTTGAGAGGCCGGGCGGCGGGCCATGGCCCATTCCAGCGATTCCGCGACCCTTCTGATCCCCTCATCCTCCCCAGAACCCACATGCGAACCTGGATGGAACACAAGATATGGAACGCCCAGCAGGTCGGCCCGGTCGATCTCATCCACGAGGGCTTCCCGCGATTTTTTCAGCAGTTCCGGGTCTGGTGAGGCAAGATTTATCAGATAGCTGACGTGGGAGGCGACCGTGGTAACCTTGCGGCTGGCCGACTCTTCCCGGAATCTGGCCGCCGTCTGCGGATCGATGGGCGGGCCGCTCCACCGAGTGTTGTTCTTTGTGAATATCTGAACCGCCAGGGCGCCGATCTTCTCGCCTCGCTCCGGGGCCTTATCCACGCCACCGGCTGTGGAGACATGCGCTCCCCATGGCCGGGCGCCTGTATTCACTTTTTTAACCTCTCTTTTTTTGGGATTTGTTTTCATTGGGGAATTTTATTCCATGGCTGGGGTAAGAAAAAGGCCCGCGGCAGGGGGGTGCGCCGCGGGCCTGGATTAGCCTTGTTAATTCAGGCTATTTTCTTGAAGAATTCCTGCGATCCACTTGGGTCCGGCTTCATTGTGTCGGCGCCAGGCTTCCAGTCGGCGGGGCACACTTCGCCGGTCTCGTCGGTCTGCTGGATCGCGGCCAGCACCCGTAGCACCTCTTCCACATTGCGGCCTATGCCCAGGTCGTGGATCAGCTTGAAGCGGATGTTTCCTTCCGGGCCGATGATAAAAAGACCACGCAGCGTCATACCGCCGGGGAGAAGGACATCATAATCCGCGCCCACCTGCTTGGTGATATCGGCCAGCAGGGGATAGGATATGTCGCCCAGCCCACCCTTGTTGCGGGGAGTGTTTATCCACGCCAGGTGGGAAAACTTGCTGTCTACGGAGCTTCCGACCAACTCCGCGCCAAGCTTCTTGAAATCCTCGATCCTGTCGGAAAAGGCGGTGATTTCCGTGGGACAAACGAAAGTGAAATCGAGCGGATAGAAAAAGAGAACCAGCCATTTCCCCTTGTAGTCGGCGAGGCTGATTTCCTTGAATTGCTTGTTTACTACAGCTTCCCCTTTAAAATCCGGGGCCTTCGACTGAACCTGTGCGCTCATTATATAGCTCTCCTGTTGGAAATTATCAAAACATTCCTATAACAGTTCCAAACTGTGGATTCATTATACCAAGAACGTTTCCAAATGCAAGACAATTCAATTTTATTACGGCTTTTTCCAAGGGAGCGGAATAAAGAGCAGATTGCTTATTCTTCAATCAGTTACTAGCGATTCGCCGCAGAGGCTGGCCAAGCCGCAGTCATCACACCTCTGGGAGTCCACCCTGCTGGAGCAGTATCCCAGCTTCCCGTAGGAGCATATGGCGAAGTCGTAACGGACCGGATCTGCTGGGTCGAGCCTTTTCAGGTATCGGGTCAGCTCCACGGCGGCCTTCCAGTCGTTGGATTTTCGCCCAAGCATCCCCAGAAATCTGCTGATCCTCCCCACATGGGTGTCCAGGGGGATCACCAGCCGGGAGGTGTCCACTGCGCCGGACCATGGCCCAGGGTCCACCCCATCCTTTCTGACCATCCAGCGCATGTATAGCATCCACCGCTTGGAGGCGCCCCCATCGGCAGGATCCGTGACCAGCGTGGGGAAGGCGCCGCTTCCCTCTCCTGCTCGCCGCAACAGCCGGGCCAGGCCGGAAACCCCGGGAAGCACGGTTTCCCCCGATCCATCGCCGTCATGGGCGACGAAAGCGGCCTGGATAGATCCGTAATCCAGCAATATTTTCCCCACTCCCCGCGTAAGGGCTGTCAGATCCTCGCGGCTGTGGAAACGGTATTTAAATCCCTTCATCCAGGTTCTGTTGGCGCTTGCCTGAAATGAGGAGCAGAATTTGGCGGGGCTTTTCCCCATGGTCGCCAGGACGGCGGAGACGCTTCTCTGAATCAGGTCAGCCCGGCCATACGCGAACATGGCGGCAAAGATGGCGGCCGTCTCCAGGTCCCTGGGGTCCTTGTACTGACGAATGGCGGCCAGGGGGTCCGGCTCCAGAAATGAGAGGTCGAACCTGGCGTAGAGCCCGTCCAGGTGGGGCTTTAACCGGGCGGGATCAGTGATCCTCGTTGGCTTGGAGGCCATAGGTTTGCTGACAACGCGGATCGGGAGAAACATTTCGCGGCCCCCACCCGCCCAAGCTTGTTGGTATGGCCATGAACGGATCAGGAACCATAGCGGCGGGAAAGGTCATTTAAAATGACCCTTCCACGCAATGTCATTCGGCCTGTTTTTCAGCCGTTGCAACCAGGGCGCTGTCGCCATCGGCTTTCTTTTTGGCGGCCTTTTCGCTGGCGGTCTGGATCTTCTTCAGACGGTTGGCCTCCTGGGCGTCACGCTTGGCCCCAATGGCATTGCTCAGTTTCAGCCGCCTCTGAGCCCTTTTCACTTTCTTTTTCGCGTCACGCAGCTTGGCGTTGGCTTTTTTGTCCGAACCCTCACCAGTGGCCGCCTTGGCGCCTTCAAGTTTCTTTTTCGCTTCGGCAATTTTCGCTTGCATATCTTTTTTAGCCATTTTCCTTCCGATTCCATAATATTGGGCGTGGCGCGCCCTGAACCATTAATGTGCTCTAAATTGGAATCGTTGATTATGGCTCATCTTTGCCCAAAATGGAATCGTTTTCGTTTATAATGTCCAATATAATTTGGTGGAGTTGAAAGTCATGCCCATATATGAATACCAGTGCGCCGGATGCGGAGCCGGCTTCGAAGTGATGCATCTTAGCGCTGAGTCCTATGAATCTATTGAGTGCCCCAAATGCAAAAGCAAAAAGATAAGCCGCGAGATGTCCACCTTCGCCGTATCCGCTCTTGCTCCGGGAGCGGCGCCTATCTGCGAAATGACCGGCGGATGCGCCTCCCCCAATATCCCTGGATGCGCTTCCGGGGCCTGCGGACTTTAGATATGAGCGAATTGCAATCGGTTAACGCCCAGCTGAGGGTGGAGGCTATCAAGGCGCTTCTGCGCAACCACCCCTCCATACTGGCGCAAATGCTGGATGGAGAGGGAACAACCGTCAACCTGAACTCCACACCGGAGAGCATGGACCTGTTCGATCCGGAAGAGATCCTGGTGCGGGTGGCGTGGGACATATGGAACGGCGCCGGGGAGACGGAATTTCACTCCGTTCTGCATACCCTTTCCATCGAGGATTTCGACGCCTTCATGGACGCCATGGTCATCTTCAAGAAACTGCGTATGAAAATCCACCATCTGTACGCCAGCGGCTCGGAAGACGACTAGGGACCCAAATCCCGGCTTCGTATCTCCCGATCAGTCTCCATCGATAAAAGTAACAACTCGATCCACCGTCACGGAGTCATCCAGTATCCTTCCATGCCCAAGGCCCGCGGTGCGCGCCAGTCTGGCGTTTTTCATTTGTCGGGCCAGTTTCTCTGAGTGTCTCATGGCCGTCACCTTGTCATCCTCATCGTGGACTATCAGCGTATGACAGTCGACCCTTCCCGCAATAGTTTCGGGGCTGACATCATGCAGGGTCCTGCCATGCTCCCTTTCTATCCTGCCTATCATTTCTTCATACATCGGCGGATGTATACCGATCGCTTTTCCATACTCATATATGCCTGTGTGCAGATCATACAGGGGAGCTATTAGCGCGAGCCTGGTTTTTTTGCAGCCTGCTTTCAGAATGTTCAACGCAGCGGCGGCGCCCATGGAGTGAGCCACAATGCCCGCCACATCCCCGGCATGGCCCGCCACCTTTCTTATCGATTCCACAAACTCGAAAAAGTTCGTCTCCCTCCCGTCAGACTCGCCATGCCCCAGGCTGTCGAATGCCACAACTGTGTATCCGGCGCTCACTAATGGCCCCACGAATGTGGACATCCTCTGGGAGCGGCTGCCCCAGCCATGCGCCAGGATCACCGCGCGGCCCTTGCCCCACTTCCAGACTTTGACTCGTTTGCCCATAGCCTCCACCCATGACTGCCGGGCCGTGGAAAACAGCTCGTCGTTTTCATTATGGCGTGTAGAGCTCCTGGCGCCGAAAAATCCCTTCGCCACCAGCTTCATTGAGGTCTCTGGCGCAATGGCCCACATCCCCCTGGTGGTCATCGATACACATGATATTATTATTCGCTCACGCGCCGTCATCCTCTTTCTCCTCTATTCCCGTGGAACACTGCATCAACAATCTTTCCAGAGCCCTCTTTTGTCTTTGGCCTGCTTTTCTGTCGCCCAACAGCCTTTTATAATGGGCGTACCCAAGCATGAGGGAGTAAATCTCGTATGCGAACTGGGCGCCGTCAACATTTCTCTGGAAGTCACCGGCTTCGGCGGCCAGCCTGGCGGACTTGGCCAAAAAACCGATCCATTCCTTCTGCGTCTTCCACAAATAATCACGCACCACCCCCGGCTTGTCGTCACAGTCCACCGAGGCCGCCAGGAATACGCAGCCGCCAGCGGCGTCATCTTCCCACTTCACCCAATTGGCCACGAGAGCCCTTATCCTGGGAATACCCCTTTTCCTTCTCAGCGATGGGCTTATGACATCGATAAAAAAGCGCTCTCTTGCATACTCCAGCACCGCCAGTTGCAGTTTCTCCTTGGAGCGGTAATGCGCGAACAATCCGCTTTTGGACATTCGCACCTCCGTGGCCAGCTCACCGAAAGAGAGCCCCGCCAGGCCCACCATGCTTGCCATATCCATGGCGGCTTTTGCGATATCCGCTCTTGTTTTTTCTCCTTTGTCCATGACTTGATAATAGCACGGCCGTTCGTGCCGGTCCATTGGCGATTATTTGAGCATTTCCAATACAATCGTTTTTCCCGGCCTGGCGCCTTTCCAAAAAGTGAACAGTGGCCCTGCGACCATTAATAAGCAATAGACCCATGGGGCGTGACAGGGGCCTGATCAGGGACTTTCAAGATCAGCCTTCCCCGGGATGCGCAGAAAGGATATCCACCACGCTAATGCCGCCCCGGATTGCAGTAGTGTCGCTATAGCTATAATTTATGCCGAGAGTATGGGTGAGACTTTCTAAGGGGGGCGTGGACCCTCTGGAGGGCGCAAACCCTCTGGAGGGCGCAAACCCTCTGGAGGGCGCAAACCCTCTGGAGGGCGTGGACCCTCTGTATGATATTAACCGGCGGTCAGGGAGCGAATCCCGATGCCGCAGCCATGGCCAGGTATCCGCCGGGAGTGATCCCCACCAGTACGGAGCCGTATATGGCCACCAGGATGGCAACCACCATTGGGGTGGAGAAAGCGTCTTTCGGCAGAGATTCCCCCTTCTCCGTCCGCATGTACATCACCACCATCACACGCAAGTAGTAGAACACAGCCACCACAGAGTTTAGCGCCGCCAGTACAGCGAGCCAAACATAACCCTGGTCCAGGGCCGCGGTGAAGAGGTAGTACTTGCCCCAGAAGCCGGCGGTGGGGGGGATGCCCGCCAGGGAGAAGAGAAGCGCCACCATGGCAAGGCCCAGCAACGGATGGCGATATCCCAGGCCGGTGAAGTCTTCCACGTTGGAGCATTCCTCACCTGCGCGGCCCACGATAGTGACGATGGCGAAGGCGCCGATATTCATGAAAGTGTATATCAGCAGATAGAAAAGGGCCGCCGAAACGCCCATTTTCCCTCCGGCGGTAAAGCCGACCAGAAGATAACCGGCATGGGCTATGGAGGAGTAGGCGAGCATTCTTTTAATATTGGTCTGGTTCAGGGCGATCAGGTTGGCCACGGTCATGGTGATCAGTGCGAGTATCCACACGATAATCCACCACTGATAATGCAGGGAGATCAACGCTTCCGAGAAAACCCGCATGAACGCGGCGAAAGCCGCGGCTTTGGGCCCGGAAGACATGAACGCGGTCACCGGTGTAGGGGCGCCCTGATACACATCCGGCGTCCACATATGGAAAGGGACGGCGGAGATCTTGAACGCGAAACCGACAAGGAGCAGCCCTCCACCCAGGATAACCAGGTGGATATTGTCCTTGCTCTTGCCGATCACCTGGGCGATATCCCTCAGGCCGGTCTCCCCGGTGGCGCCGTAAATCATCGACATGCCGTATAGCATGAACGCCGACGACAGGGCGCCAAGGATGAAGTACTTCATCGAGGCCTCGTTGCTGGCCAGCCTTCTGCGAGTATATCCCGCCAGGGCGTAAAGGGAGATCGACATCGTCTCCAGCCCCAGGAATATGGTGATCAGGTCCGCCCCGGACACCATGAAAAACATGCCGATGGTGGCGAAAAGCAAGAGGGCGTAATACTCGCCGCCGTCGATCCCCTCGTCCTTGATATAGTTCACCGATACCAGAATCGTCATCCCGGCGCCCAGCAGACACACAAGCTTCACAAACCCGGAGAAATTGTCCACCACATACATTCCGGAGAAGGTGGTCAGGGGAGCGCCAAGCGACCCGATGACCAGATATCCCGCCACTCCCACCGCGGCCAGTGCTATGTAGGCCAGGTGGTCTTTCCCCTTGTTGGTGGAGAAAACCTCCAGCATGAGGATGATCATTGCCGCCACGGCCAGCGTCATCTCCGGGGCGACGGCGCCCAGGTTGATCTCAGGCATAGGTATCCTGTCCATTACGACTCCATCCCTTGTTGACGCCGTTCACCGCTGTCTGGGGCGGAAGATTGCGGCAGGTCGCAAAGCTTGGCCGCCGGGCCATGAACCCTTGGGCCATAGGCCGGGTATCCGGCATCAGCTTCGATCTTTGATACGTCCTCCTGGTTATCTTTCCGGGTGTTTATTGCAGCATCCTTCTCATCGGGAGGTGGCGGCTGGGTCCGGGCGCGCACATGGGTCACCAGGTTGATCACGGTCGGCTCCATCTTTTGTATAAACGGCGTTGGGAACACTCCCAGTATGAATATGAGCGCGACCAGGGGGGCGAAATACGCTATCTCCCTGGCGTTCATATCGGTCAGTTTCTCATTTTTCGGATTGGTTATTTTCCCGAACATAACCCGCTGGAACATCCACAGCATATACACCGCGGCCCAGACCACTCCGGTCGTGGCCAGCGCCGCCACCACCCGGTTCTCCTGGAACACACCCACCAGGATCAGGAATTCGCCTACAAATCCGTTGGTCCCCGGCAGGCCGATGGACGAGAGCGCGGTGATCATGAAGATGACGGCGAATATCGGCATTTTCGCGGCCACACCACCGTAGTCGGCGATGAGCCTGGTGTGGCGGCGCTCATACAGCACCCCCACCAGCAGGAAGAGCGCGCCGGTGGATATACCGTGGTTTATCATCTGCAGGATCGCCCCCTCCATCGCCTGGACATTGAAGGCGAAGATGGCCAGCATCACAAATCCCAGGTGGCTGACGGAGGAATAGGCCACAAGTTTTTTCACGTCCTCCTGCACCATGGCCACCAGAGCGCCGTATATTATGCCGATCAGCGCCAGCAGGCCGATCCACCATGCCGCCTGGAAGGAGGCCTCCGGGAAGATGGGCAATGAGAAGCGCAAAAATCCGTATGTGCCCATCTTCAGCAGTATCCCGGCCAGGATTACGGAGCCGGATGTGGGCGCCTCCACGTGGGCGTCCGGCAGCCATGTGTGGAACGGGAACATCGGCACCTTTATGGCGAACGCCAGGAAGAAGGCCAGGAAGGGGAGGAATTGCATCGCCGGGTCTATGGCCAGCTTGTGATAGGCCATGATGTCCCAGGTGTATATCCCGGTGACCCAGTGGTGATGGTAGTAGAGCCAGATGATGGCCACCAGCATCAGCACAGAGCCGAACATGGTGTATAGAAAAAATTTCACCGCCGCGTATATTCTGCGCGTCCCGCCCCACACACCGATCATGAAATACATCGGGATGAGCATCAGCTCCCAGAAGACGTAGAAGAGCAGAAAGTCGAGCGCGCAGAACGTGCCCAGCATGCCAGTGCCCAGAAAGAGCATTGATATGCAAAACTCCTTTACGTATTTATCTATCGCCTTCCATATGCTGGCGGCGCAGATCACCATGGTCAGCGTGGTGAGCAGGACCATGAAGAGCGATATGCCGTCCACACCCAGGCTGTAATACGCGTTGAAAGTGGGGATCCACGCTTTCTTCTCCACGAACTGCATCTCGTGGGTGTTCTGGAACAGAAAGTATAGTGGCAGCGAGACGAGGAAGTCCAGGATGGTGACGGCCAGAGTCACGCCCTTTATCAGGCTCTCGTTTCGCTTGTCGACAAGCAACAGGAGCAGCACCCCCGCCATCGGGAGAAATATAATGATCGAAAGTATCGGCGCGTCCATTCCTACTCCCCGCTCAAGAACATTATCCAGGCCCATACCAGGACCAGGCAACCGGCAGCCATCACGGTGGCGTAGTTTCGCACCAGCCCCGTCTGGGTCCGGCGGAAAAGACCGCCCAGACCCATGGCCCAGTTGGCGACTCCGTTCACCGTTCCATCCACGATCTTCACGTCGAAGAACTTCCATAGCGCTTTTCGGGAAAACGCCACGATCGGGTTGGTGAAAATATAATCGTATATCTCGTCCACGTAATATTTGTTCTGTACGGTGACGTATATCGTATGAATGAAACCTTCCTTCCGGGCCAGCTCTTCGGCCGCATCAGGCCGCGACTTATAGAAGTAATGCGCGGTGAATATCCCCAGGGAGGCCACAGCCACGGAGAACACCATGAATCCAAGCTCCATTTCCCAGCTTATATGATGCCCCCCTTCCACCGCCTCGCCGTGGCCACCAGCCGCCATCGGATTCAGCACAGGGGAGAGGAAGTCCGAAAGCAGGTGGGGCAAATGCGCCACGGCCGTTGGCAGACCCAAAAAGCCACCCACTGCAGCCAGAAAAGCAAGGATCATAAGAGGGATCGTCATCACGAATGGCGACTCGTGCACATGGTCGCGCACATGATGATCCTCGGCGCGAAGCTCGCCGGAAAATGTCATGTAGTAGAGCCGGAACATATAGAACGCCGTCACGAACGCCGCGATGGTGGCTAGCAGCCAGAAGAAGATATGCCCAGGTGTGGGGCCCATAAAAGCGCTCAGCAGGATCTCGTCCTTGGAGAAAAACCCGGAGAAGACCGGGATGCCCGCAATGGCCAGCGTCGATATCAAGAAGGTCCAGTGGGTGTGGGGCATTTTCTTTCCCAGTCCGCCCATCTGTCGCATATCCTGCTCACCGCTCATCCCGTGGATCACGGAGCCGGAGCCCAAAAAGAGACATGCCTTGAAAAACGCATGGGTCATCACATGGAACACCGCCGCCACATAAGCGCCCACTCCGCAGGCCAGGAACATGTAGCCCAGCTGCGATACGGTGGAATAGGCCAGCACTCTTTTGATGTCGTTCTGGAACAGTCCCATGGTGGCCGCGAATATGGCCGTAACCGCCCCCACCGCCGCCACTACTATCATCGTGACGGGCGCCATGTTGAACAGCACGTTGCACCGCGCCACCATATACACCCCGGCGGTCACCATGGTGGCGGCGTGGATCAACGCGGAGACCGGTGTGGGGCCCTCCATGGCGTCCGGCAGCCAGGTGAACAGCGGAATTTGCGCCGATTTGCCCGTGGCGCCCAGGAAGAGGAACAGCGTGATGAGCGTCACCACCGTAAGACCACCCCATCGGGTGTGCCGCATAAGCTCCTCGGAGTGGGGCGCGGCGGCGAACACCGTGGTGTAGTCGATCGAACCGAGGGTCCAGAATATCCACATTATGGCCAGCAGAAACCCGAAGTCCCCGATGCGGTTCATGATGAAGGCCTTCTTTCCCGCGTCGGCGGCCGAATCTTTCTTATAGTAATAGCCGATGAGCAGGTATGAGCAAAGACCCACTCCCTCCCAGCCGATGAACATCAAAAGGAAGTTGTTCCCCATCACCAGAAGCAGCATGGAGAACATGAACAGGTTCAGGTAGCAAAAGAACCTGGGGTACGCGTCTTCATCCCCCATGTATCCCACGGAGTATACGTGGATCAGAAATCCAACTCCGGTGACGATCAGCATGAAAAGCCCGGAGAGGGGATCGATCTGGATGCCAGCCTCCGCCGTGAAAGACCCGGCCTGGATCCATGTGAAGAGGACTTTTTCAAACACCCTCTCTGAGGGCGCCATGGATACCAGGTTGGCAAACGCCAGCAGAGCTATTGCCAATGAGAGACCGGTGGTCCCCAGGGCCCATAAGGTGGTCCACACCTTCCCCATCCGATAGCCGAACAGCCCGCTCATCAACGCGCCAACGAGCGGCAGAATCGGAACCAGCCAGATGTTATCCAGACCCATTATCTATTCGCCCCCTATCCTTTCATCGAATTCACTTCGTCCACGTCCACCGTCTCCCGGTTGCGGAACATGGCCAGCACCACAGCCAGCCCCACGGCCGCCTCCGCCGCCGCCACCGCGATCACCATGAATACGAAGAGGTGGCCCGTCATATCGTGCCGGTAGTTGGCAAAGGTAATGAAGCTCAGGTTCGCGGCGTTGAGCATCAGCTCTATGCACATCATCACCACTATCATATTCCTGCGGATCAGCACACCCACCGCGCCTATGACGAAAAGCGCCGCGGAGAGTATCAGGTAATAATTCATCATCATGGCGCGCCTACCTCATCCTTATCTTCACAAGGGCCACCGCCCCCACCAGCGCGGCCAGCAGGAGCACCGAGGTTATCTCAAATGGCAGGATGTATCTGGTGAACAGCAGCCTGCCAACCTCCGCCGTGGTCCCGAAACGGTCGCTGGCCAGCACAGCCGGGCTTGACGGCATACTGGTCAACCCCACGGCGGCAACCAGCACCACAAACGCCATCGCCCCGCCGAACATCTGCGCGTAACCCTTGGTGTGGGACTCCATCCCTTCCTTCTCCCGCAGGTTCAGCAGCATTATCACAAAGAGGAACAGGACCATAATCGCTCCGGCGTATACCAGTATCTGCAGGATGGCGATCAGGTGCGCGCTCTGAATGGCGAACAGCACCGCCAGGCAGAACATAACTCCCACCAGGCTCATGGCCGAGGTCACCGGCTTTCTGGCCAGGACCATGACGACGCTCAAGAACACCGAAATCCCGCCTGCCACTATGAATACCGCCATCTCCATAGCTTTACCTGTACCTTTCCTCTGAAAAATACTTGTTCCTGATGGTGTCGAGCCTTCTTTGCAGCTCACGCCGGGGAACCAGCAGGCTCTCCTTGTCGTAAATCATTTTCGATCTGTCATATTCACATAAGCCCTGAAACCTGTCGCTCATCACTATCGCCTCTTTCGGGCATACTTCCTCGCAGAAACCGCAATATATGCACCGGGTTCCATCCAGGGTATAGCTCACCGGGAAGCGCTCCCCGTTATCGCGTTCCCCGCCGATTATCGATATACACGACGGAGGGCAGGCCGCCTCGCACAGCCCGCAAGCCACGCAAGCCTCCAGCCCGTCATCCCGGCGCACCAGCACAGGCTTCCCCCGATAAGCAGGCGGGATCTCCGGATACTCCTCCGGATAGAACAGCGTCATCACCCGGCGCTTGCTTTTCCCAGCCAATATCTCTTCGAAAAAGCCGAGCATATTCACAGCCGAATGCCTTACCGCCACCCACATCCCATGAAGCATGTAGGGAATATACATACGCTCCAGGAACGTCATGGTCACGTTCCGGTCGACTTTTTTAATGTTTATCGCCACTTCTATCTCCTCACGGGGTCGGCATTACGCCGGTGAGTATCCCGACACCCACCAGGAATATCCAGCACAGCGACAGGGGAAGGATCATCTTCCACCCGAGTTTCATTATCTGGTCATAGCGAAACCGCGGCATGGTCCATCGGATCGTCATCTGCAGCACCAGCAGGATGACAAGCTTCGTGATGAACACCCCAACGCCGATCAACATCACCACCACTCCGCCCCAGTCCGGGCCAAAGATATCGCCCAGGGCGGTGAGCAGGAATTTTTGTGTTAAAAAGGGAATATGGTGCCCCCCCAAAAACAGCGCAACGCACATGCCGGAGATGCTCACCATCTCTATGAACTCGGCGGTCCAGAACATCACGAACTTCATTCCGGAATATTCAGTGAAATACCCGGCCACCAGTTCCGACTCCGCCTCCGGCGCGTCGAAGGGCACCCTCTTATTTTCCGCCACGGCGCAGGCCAGGAAGAGTACGAACGCAGGGAAATGCCATATGATCCCCCAGTGCCAGAAGTTTTCCTGCTTGGCCACTATATCCACCAGGCTCAGGCTCTGATAATACATGATGAGCCCGATTACGGTGAGCCCCATGGTCACCTCGTAGGAGAACATCTGCGCCGACGCCCGAAGCCCCCCCAACAGCGACCAGTTATTGTTGGACGACCAGCCCGCGATAACGACGCCATATGTGGCCAGGCTGCTGATCGCGAAGACGTAGAGCAACCCCACATCCAGGTCCGCGATAACAAGGTTCACATCCAGGCCCCACAGCGTGTATTGCCCGCCGAAGGGGATCACCGCGAACACCACCAGCGCCGGGATCACCGCAAGAGCGGGCGCCAGTGTGTGCAGCCCTCTCTCCGCTCCCCGGGGGATGAAGTCCTCCTTGAATATCAGCTTTATGGCGTCCGCCAGCGAGTGCAAAAGCCCGATAACCGTAAAACCGAAAACACCGGCGCGGTTTGCGCCCACCCGGTCCTGCATCACGGCAGACTGCTTCCGCTCCACCCACGCCAGCATAGGCGCGAAAAAGCCAATGGTCAGGCCGAAGATGAAACCTATCTTCACCATGGTGACGATAAACTCAATGACCATCGGGTTTTTTATCAGGGCTATCACTGTCTCCATCAACGGTCGCACTCCCCGCCGATCAGGTTGATCATGTCAAAAGTGGGGATCAGGTCCGCCAGCAACGACCCTTTCACCAGAAGCGGCAACGCGGAGGTGAGCGCGAAACTGGGCGGCCTCACCCGGCATTTCCACGGTTTTCCGCCGCCGTTGGACACCAGGTAGTATCCCAGCTCGCCGTTGGCGCCTTCCACCGCCTGGTACGCCTCACCCACCGGGATGGAGGGACCCTCGATCACCTGCTTGAAGTGGAATATCAGCGGCTCCATTCTGGTGGAGGAATCGTCCTTGGAAGGCATGCGCCATCGCGCGTCGTCCACGTTGATCGGCCCCTCCGGCATCTGCGCCAGGCACTGTTCCACGATGCTCATCGATTGCTTTATCTCCTCCATCCGCACCAGGTACCGGTCGAAGTTATCGCCGGTGGTCCCCACGGGGATGTCGAAATTCATCCTGTCGTACACAAGGTATGGCTGGGCGCGCCGCACATCGTATGGCACGCCGGTGGCCCGCAGGCAGGGGCCCGTGAAACCCCACGCGATGGCGTCCTTTTGCGATATGCCGCCTGTATCACGCATCCTGTCCAGGAAGATGCGGTTCTTGGTGAGCATGATGTCGAAATCGTCCCACAGCTTCCTGTTCTTTGCGAAGACGCGCTTCACATTTTCCCGAAATCCATCCGGCAGGTCGTTGGTCAGCCCGCCGATGCGCACATAGTTGTGGGTCAGCCTGGCGCCGCAGACCGACTCGATCAGATCCCACAAAAGCTCGCGAGCCTCTATGAAGTATATGAACGCCGTCAGTGCGCCCAGCTCCAGGGCTCCGGCGCCCACGTTGGTGTAGTGTCCGCTCATCCGGGCCATTTCGCTGATCATGGTCCGCAGGTACTGGCATCGCTCCGGGACCTCTATGCCGATCAGTTTCTCCGCCGCCATGGCGTAGCCCACGTTGTTCAAAACGCTGGCGGTGTAGTCCAGCCTGTCTGTGTATGGGAAGACCCCGTTCCACTTCTGCGCCTCGCACTCCTTTTCAAAAGCTCGGTGCAGGTAGCCGATTTCCACATCGATATCCTCGATGGTCTCCCCGTCCAGGGTCAGGAAAAACTTAACCGTACCATGGGTGGCCGGGTGGCTTGGCCCCATGTTTATGGTCATGGTCTCGGTGCGGCTCGCCTCGTGGAAGTCGTAGCCCTTTTCCCTGTTTTCTTCCTTCATCCCCTTAGCCTAGTTCACCGGCCCGATCAAGGGCTGGCGTTTCATCTTTCCGTAATCCTTGCGCAACGGATGGCCCACAAAATCCTCGTACAACAATATCCTTTTCAGGTTCGGATGGCCACGGAACATAACACCGTAAAGGTCCCACGCCTCCCGTTCGAACCAGTCCGCCCCCACCCATATCCCGGTGACAGAGTCCACATAAGGGCTATCCTCCGGCAACGGGACCTTCACCCGGATCCGGTGGTTTTTCTCCACGGAGTAAAGGTGGTACACCACCTCGAATCGCGCATTCATCGGCTTGAGGTACGGATGCACCTCCTCCGCCCCCAGGTAGTCCACCACCGTCAGGTCCATCATCATGTCAAACTTCAGGCTTTTGTCATCGCGTAGGAACTCCATCACCTTCAGGACATCCTCCGCGTGCGCCACCAGCGTGTCATCACCATGCTGGCTATGAGTGTGTATCATCACCCCCATCGGCCCCAGCACCGCCTTGGTCCTGGCCAACACCTCCGAATCGGAGGCGCCCTGCCCTCTCCTCTTTTCTTCGTTCATCTCCATGGCGCCCATCAGCCTATTATTTTCCTGTCGTCCGCCTCGCCCAGGGGCGATACACCGCGTGTCATATTTATATTCGGCTCGCGCGCCACCTTCTGCTGCAGCATTATCAGTCCGTCTAGCACCATCTCCGGCCGGGGGGGGCAGCCGGGCACATACACATCCACCGGCACCAGCGTATCGATCCCCTGCACGGTGGCGTAGTTGTTGTACATCCCGCCGGAAACCGTGCAGCTGCCATAAGCGAACACCCATTTGGGCTCGGCCATCTGGTTGTACACCTTCACCAATATGGGCGCCTGCTTGTGGCTGATAGTCCCCACCACCATCATCAGGTCCGCCTGCCGGGGGGAGAACCTGGGCAACGCCGCGCCGAACCGATCGATATCATACCGGGGGCCGGCAACGCTCATGAACTCCATGCCACAGCACGCCGTGATGAAGGGGTATAGGAAAAAGCTGTATTGGCGTCCCCAGCTCACTAGCCTGGATAGCTGGGTGATTATCACAGAATCGGAGAGCGCCGCTATCTCGCCTGGGGTCACTTCTTCTGTCGGTCGCTCTTTGTGCGCCATTTCGTCTACTCCCATTCCAGCGCCCCCTTCTTCCACACATACACCAGCCCCACCGTCAGGATGGCAATGAAGATCATCATCTCCACGAAACCGAACAGCCCCAGGGGCTGGAAAACCACCGCCCATGGAAACAGGAACACAGCCTCAATATCGAAAATGATAAACATCATCGCCACCAGGTAGAACCGGACGGAAAACCTCCGTTTCGGCGACACTATCTGGTTCTCGCCGCATTCGAAAGGCTCCATCTTCTCCCGGAACCTCAGCTTGGGGCCCAACAGCTCTGAAAGACCCAGCATGGCCAGAGCCACACCTGCGCCGACAGCGAACATCAGCAGTATGGGAATATACTGGTTCATCATTCTGTCACCCCTTTGGCAAACGGAGCATAAAGGCGCCCCTGGCAAAGTCTAGCATCTTCCTGGTTTTTGCGCATGTCAGGCCCTCCTTATCCGCGCCGCGGTGGCGCCATGTCCACGCTCCACCAGGCTCATCGCCGGAGCGTTCTCAAATCCCTTCGCCATATATACCACCCCTTTGGGCGGCCGACCATTCACCCGCGCCACCGCCCGCACAGAACCGAGCGCCGATTCCACATTCACATCGTCGCCGTCGGCGATGCCCCCTTCCGCCGCGTCCTGGGAGCTGATCTCCACGAATGCCGCAGGCTCTATCGTATTGAGCGCCGCGCTGGCCCTGGAAAGCGAATCAAGATGGAAAAGAGAGTTTCCCGTCAACATCAGCATCGGGAAATCCTCGCTTCGCGCGTCTTTGGTTTTCCCCTTGTCGAACTTGAAAACGGGAGGCGCATCGCTAGGATAAGAGACAAACACGTCTCCCGAGACCAGGTTAGCCGTCGTCAATTCCTTGTATCCCTTCACGGAGGCGGCTATCTCCTCGGTGATCCGTGCGGTGGAGCTATAGGTCCTCACCAGCCCGAACCGCTTCCCCAACTCCTGGAATATTTCCCATTCCGGTTTAGAATCGGTGGTGGGAGTCACCACTCTGGAAAAGCCCTGGGGCCTCCCTTCGTTGTTTGTATACGTCCCATCCTTCTCCACGCTCACGCAGGCGGGCAGGACAATGTGGGCCATATCGGATGTCGGGGTGCTGAAAGAATCCACCACCGCCAGGTACTCCGCCTTTCCCATCGCATTCATCGTCGCGGGACCATTGGGGAAATGGGTGGCCGGATCCGCGCCCACCACCAGAAGGCCTTTCACCTTGCCCGATTCCAGAGCGGTGAATATATCCTCCTCCCTCGCGAACAGGGGGTCGAGTTCCAGGCCCCACATGGCGGCGTAATGGGCCGCCGCGTCCGGGTCTTCCACTCCGGCGTATCCCGGGAAGTTGGCCGGGGAGAGGCCCATGTCGTTGGTCCCCTGGGTGTTGGCGTATTCCCGATACAAAAGCGTCCATCCATTCAGCTTGGCGGCCAGGGCCATTAGCGCCGCCATGATGTTTTCCGAGTTCGGATGGTCGTGAATTTCCTTGCCTATGAAGATAAGGGGCGAACCATGACCGGCCAGCGCGATGGCCATTTTCGCCACAGCGTCTTTATCCTCCCGCGGATCCGCCAGTGCCGCCGCCAGCTCCACCTCGGCGCCGTAGTCGTATAGAATCCTGGCCATGGGATGCGGCATGAAACCTACGTTCCTGCTATTGGCCACATACAGGCTGGTTCCCTTGTCGCGCATCACCACCCTGGCCATATTTGCGATCACAGGATTTTCATTCTCCATGTCGCAACCAAAGGAGAGGAAGCAGCCGGCCTTTTCCATCATGGAATATGGGATCACCGGCGCCGACGCGCCATATGTTTTAAAGAGCCCACTGTTGAGCTTTCTATTGCGCATGTTCGACAATGTGTCGATCCTGTTCACTCCCAGCCCCGCGCGGAACACCTTCTGCAATATATAGGCGTCCTCGTTGGTCAACCGCTCGCCTGCGATCACAGCCACGCTATCCGGCCCGTTCTTCTCCACTATAGCCCGGAATTTACCCGCCACCTCGTCCAGAGCCGCATCCCAGGCCATCTTTCTGGGTCCGCCGCCGGGGCGGGATTCGGGCGACGCCAACCGATCCTTGCTCTGGTATGCCTGCAGGCCGAACCTGCCCCTGGCGCACAGGTTTCCGTCGTTCACCCCCACGCCATCCACGGAGGAGATTCGGGCCACCATGTTATTTTTCGTCTCCACCGAAAGGGAGCATCCCACGGCGCAATGAGAGCATATGGACCTGACTCGCCCCACTTCCCAACTGCGCGCCGGAAGCACCACCCCGGAATTTAGCGCCCCAACGGGGCAAACGGATACGCACTGGCCACAGAAATCGCAATCTAGCGGCTCACCGTTCTGAGTGTTTATCTTCGCCTTTATCCCTGTGCCGTCTATTTTGTAAGCGGAGACCCCCTGGATCTCGTGGCATATCCTCACACACCGCTCGCACATGACGCAAAGGTTGCGGTCGTACCGGATAACGCCCCAGTCCGCCACTTTCTGCTTTTCATGCTCGGTGGTGAAGAATAATTGATCCGCCACGTTGAACTCCATGGTGCGGTTCTGCAGGGAGCATTCTCCGCTCCGCTCGCACACGGGGCAGTCCAAGGGGTGATTCACCAGGATAAAACGGATCATCTGCTGTCGATATCGCCGGATCAGGTCTGTGTCCGTGCGAACCTGCATGCCATCAACCACGGGAGTGACGCAGCTCATCACGGGGCCGGAGTTGCCCTCCACTTCCACGGAGCATACCCGACAGGAGCCGATGGGGTTCAGTTTTTTCAGGTAGCAAAGGGTGGGGATATGCACACCATTTGCGGTGGCCACTTCCAGGATGGTGTCCCCGCCTCGGGCTTCCACATTTTTGCCGTCGAGGACCAGTTTCACTCTGGCGTTCTTTCCCGTGGCCGCAGTCGACTTTGCCATGGTCAGCTCCCCGCCCCGTTGGCCACGCAGGCCATCCCCACGATGTAACACCTCATGCAACGCGACGCTTCTTCCATGGCCTGCTGCTGGGTGTATCCCAATTCCACTTCCGAAAAGCTGTTATGCTTCAGGTCCGGATCACATATAGGCATCGGCTGCCGCTCCCACCCTTTCGGGTAGTTGGGGATCGCTTCGTTTTTATTGTATGCTCCGATCCTCTTTATAACTCTTTCCATTATCTGGTCGTCGGAAAGGCGCACCTCCTCGCCCCGCAGGAACTGCCCGATGCTCTGGGCCGCCAGCCGGGCCTGGCCCACGGCGTCCACCAAAGTGGCGGGGCCTGTCATGCAGTCCCCCCCGGCGAAGACATCCTTCACTTCCTGGCTTTGCAAGGTGACCTCATCCACCACCGGGTTGTCCCACTTGGTGATCTTTATATTCGGGTCTTCTTTCAGGTAGAAGATATCGCAATCCTGCCCTATGGCGGACATGATGCAATCCGCCTCTATGACATGCTCCGAGCCCTTCACGGGCACTGGCCTTCTTCGCCCGGAGTCGTCCGGCTCGCCCAGTTCCATCTTTTGGCTCTCCAGCCCCGTCACCTTGCCGTCTTGGGCAACGATCCTTGTAGGGGCCTCCAGGAACATATACTCGACGCCTTCCTCCAGCGACTCGGCGTACTCGTGCGGATCGCAGGGCAGCTCCTTGGCCGTGCGGCGATATACCACGGTGACCTTGCTGCCCAGTCGGCGAAAGGTGCGGGCGCAGTCCATGGCTGTGTTTCCACCGCCCACCACCAGCGCGTGCTTGCGCTTGGGGATATCCCCCTCCTTGAGTTTTATCTGGCGGAGTATTTCGATCCCACCGTACAGTCCGTCGTAGCCCTTATCCTCACCCTCGACCCGCATCGCCTTTGACAGGTCGCCCCCGGTGCCAAGGAAAAACGCCTTGTAACCCTGGCCCCGAAGGCTCTTGAAGGTCTCGTCCTTGCCGAACTGGACGCCGAATTTGAACTCTACTCCCAGACTTTCCACATAGCGCCATTCCCGCTCCAGGATCTCGTTTGGCACCCGATATTGCGGGATGCCGCTGAAAACGGCCCCGCCGGCGCCTTTCAGCTTTTCGAATATGGTGACCCGGAAACCTTGCAGCGCCAGGTAGTAGGCGCAGGAGATCCCGGCCGGCCCGCCGCCGATGATGGCCACCTTTTCCTGGCGGGTGTGTTTAGTTGGGTTTGACGGCGGCTGTACATCGTGCTGGTCCTCCCAGTCCCAGGCGAACCTTTTGAGCTTGCAGATGGCAAGCGAAGTTTCCACATTGCTTCTTCGGCAGCTGTTTTCGCAGGGATGAAAGCACGCCCGGCCCAAGGAGTTGGCCATGGGGCTGGCCTGGCGGATGGTCCGCAACGAGCCTAGCGGGTCCTCTTCCTTGATCTGCTCTATATACAGCGGGATGTCCATCCCGGTGGGGCAGGCGGAGGTGCAAGGCGCGGTCATCTTGTATGGATAGTGGAGGTTCGGCCTTTTTTTGCCACCGGAGATATAGGCCTGGTACTCCTCCTTGAAGAATCCCAGGGTGTCCGCTATGGGGCCTGGTCCGAGTTGACCGATGCCGCATTTGGAGTTGTCCGTGACGGTTTTGCATAGGACCTCCAGGCGGGTGAGGTCTTCTTCGCTCCCCTTCCCCTCCAGAATCTTGAGGAGCAGATCCTCCATGACCTTGGTGCCCACCCTGCAAGGGAAGCATTTGGCGCAGGAGCACTCCTGTAGCGCCTTGGCGTAGCTGTAGGCCATCTCGACGATATCGTAAGGCTCTTTGAGCACCACCACACCGCCCCAGCCGATGAACGCCGTCATATCCCTTTTGCCATCAAAGGACTCTGGCAGCTTTACTCCGGGACAATCATCCCATGAGTCGGCTTTCTTGCCTCGGTTGTCTATAGTGGTTCCCAGCCAGGAACTAAATAAAAGCTTCATAACAAAAACGCAGTACTACCCCGTTGGTTTATGCTTTTTTGCGAAAATTTTCTTTTACTCTGAAAAGCCGCACCCTCCCCTAAACACTTCTTGGCACGAGAGATGGATTATCTAAAATCGAAGCCACGAAATCAAGGACTAAATTCCCTGATCTGGGAAATTCTTTTTCCTCGCCGGCGACAGGGCTAAAAGATATCCTTCCCCGGCTCCATAGCCTCTATCTCCTCCCGCCTCATTTTCTCCACCTGGGCTCCCAGCATCGTCACCAGCGGCCCCACTCCCCGGCCGGAGACGGCGCTCACCATGTAGACTTTCTCCACTCCCGCCTTCTCCTTTAGCTCCTCGGCTATCATCTGCTCCAGTTCCCCGTCCCCCAGGGCGTCGGTCTTGTTCACAGCCACGATCTGCGGTTTTGAAGCCAGAGTGGCGGAGTAGGTGGCCAGCTCCTTATTTAACGTCAGATAGTCCTGGACCGGGTCGCGCCCCTCCTCCAGCGTCAAAGGGTCCAGCAGGTGAACCAGGAACCGGGTTCTCTCCACATGGCGGAGGAACTGTAATCCCAATCCGCGCCCTTCCGATGCCCCTTCAATGATTCCAGGGATGTCCGCTATATAGAAGGACTTGTATTGGGCCCACTCCACCACTCCCAGGTTCGGCGTCAATGTGGTGAAGGGGTAGTCAGCGATTTTGGGTCTGGCGTTGGAAACCCTTGAGATGAACGTGGACTTGCCGGCGTTGGGAAACCCCACCACCCCCACATCGGCCATCAGCTTCAGCTCCAGGACAAGGCTGAACTCCTCCCCAGGCAACCCTTTGTTGGCGCGGGTGGGGGCCTGGTTTATAGAGCTTTTGAAATGGACATTGCCCCATCCCCCGTTGCCACCCTTGGCGGCGACAAACACCTTGCCGTGGGCGTCCAGATCCGCCAGGATTTCACCCGTGGATTCGTTCACTACCTGGGTCCCCACCGGGACGAAGAGCGCCAGATCCTCGCCATCGGCCCCGAAGCGCTGGTTCACCCCTCCCGGCTCCCCCTCCTGGGCGTTGTAATTGCTCTCGTAGCGAAAATCGAGCAGAGTGCCCAGGTTGTGGTCCGCCGTGAAGATTACGCTTCCCCCGTTGCCGCCGTCGCCGCCGTCCGGGCCACCTTTGGGGATGAACTTTTCCCGACGAAAACCAACGCGGCCATCGCCCCCCTTGCCGGCCTTGACATGTATTTTGGCCTGGTCTATGAACGTGGTCATGGCCTGGTTACCCTTTCGGCAATAAAAAAAACCCGCGCCACTGGAAGTGGAGCGGGCGGATGATCTAAACTTTCCGGCGCGCCTACGCTACCGGTGTGATGTCCACGAAGCGGCGCAACCCCTTGCCCCTTTGGGCGAAGCTGACGATACCGTCCGATGTGGCGAAGAGGGTGTAATCGTTCCCCACACCCACATTCTTGCCTGCGTGGATTTTGGTTCCGCGCTGGCGGACCAGTATGTTGCCCGCGCGCACCACCTGCCCGGCGAACCTTTTCACTCCCAGGCGTTTTCCAATGGAGTCCCGCCCGTTGGTTGTGCTTCCCTGCCCTTTTTTGTGAGCCATGGTCTATCTCCTTGCTTGACGCGTAATTACTTGATGGATACGATCTTTACAGTGGTGATCATCTGGCGGCTCCCCTTTTTGGTGCGCGAATCCTTGCGCTTGCGCCCCTTGAAGGTGATCACTTTCGGGCCCTGGGCCTGAGCCAATATGGTGGCGGTCACTTTTGTGTCCTCCACAGCGGGCGCTCCGATCTTGACTTCAGATCCGTCACCGGACATTAACACAGGCCCCAGATCCACCTGGGAGCCCACTTCACCGTCCATCCTCTGGAGGTCTATGATATCACCTTCGGCCACCTTGAATTGCTTTCCACCGGCCGCGAATATAGCGAACATTACGTAAAAATCTCCACCTGTATTGGTTCTTTAAAAGAATAGCGGATTATATCCAAGGAAAGGAAGAATGGCAAGAGGTTTTATATCCAGGAGGAGGACCACTTGCAGGCCGGCATACATTGGCCATAATTTCAAAGCTTTATCAACTGTCCTCACTTTTTGATTCCTAAGGTGTTGTCACTTTTCCGGGCCTGCTGGCCGCTGGATTTATCTAAACCGGGTTCATTTAACATGGGTGGCAGTGCAGCCAGGACAGGATTGACACGAGACTTTGAATCCTTTCCAGACCTTGAGTGGAGAAAACGCGCACAGCAGGAATGTCGCTAATTGTTACGGCAAACGCATCACATGGGATCAGTATCAAATACAATTATTGTTGGTATTTGAGAAATATGATAAATATGCCCTCTGATTATATTTTTGTGTTGATTATTGGCGTTGAATGAAGTAACTTCTTCTATAGCGGGTTGAATCCATGGGATTTGGCTCTTGTGAAGAGTCTGACCGTACATTGTCATATTAACCAGACGCGACTGGGAGTGAGCCGGCGCAAGACAACCAAGAGGGGAGACAAAGAATGATCCAGAAAATAAGCATATTCATCCTATTTCCACTAATCACGCCTGCCGTATCCGCACAGGCAGGCTCGATGGGAAGGGGGCTGCCGATTGCAAAAGACGAAGACGGGATTTACAAGTTTAAATTACTGAATCCAGCGACGAATAAATTCTACTATAATTCTGGAAATGAATGGTATGTAGCCCCTGCTATCACGTTTCCGACGGTCAAGCTACGCCAGTCACCTTCTGAGGACACCATGTATGAAACCACCCTGATAACTGGATTGGGGGGAGGAATTTCATTTAATCAAATGTACATTGATCATGGCGAGAAGGAAGTGGCTGACATGCTTAAATCCAATGTCAGCATCAATTTGTATGTCATTGTTAATTCGATTGAAAAGGCGGACAAAACCACAGAATTGTCAACAGCCCTGGGAGCTTCTGTTGGTATTCTCGATAATAGAGTCATGCTTGGCCTGGGTTATGAACTGGGAAAGATCGAGCCTGTAAACGGGAAGGAAGTAAATCGTTTGTTTTTTTCGATCGGGTTTGGCACATACTTTCTAAAACCCGCCATAGCCAAATCCGAATCCGCCGAGCAGAGCATGAACGATTCGCAGAAGTGAAAAGCGCCTCCTAGATAAAAACGGCCGGCCATCGCCTGACCGGCCTTGAGAGTCATGGAAAGTTGACCTGCTAATTTCCCAGGCCTGGGCCGCCGCCTGGGCCGTCGCCTGGGCCGCCGCCTGGGCCGCCAGGCCGCATGCCACGTTGGCCACTGCGTTGACCTTGCCGCTTGTCACCCATCATGCTATGGTTCGCCATTCGCTCCGCGGCGATCTTCTTCTGCTCCGGTGTCAGGATCGCGGAAACAGCCACCATCGTGTTCAGTTTGTCCCGCTCCATATCGGCCTTGGTTTTCACGATCTTCTCGATGATCCTCTCCAGCGCCGCCTGGTCCGGTTTATCTTTCGCCAATTCGTCTGTCAAATCGAGCATAGCCTTTTGGATGTTCGCCTTCTGGTCGATTGTCGCCCTTCGTTTGGTCTGGTGAATCTCCCGCATTTTCGCCACCTGCTCGTCGGTCAGTCCCAGCTCCTGGGCCATCCGGGCGCCTTTTGCGCCCTGCCCGCCGCCGGAACCTCTCATCGCGCTTCCACCCTGGCCGCCGGGGCCGCCGCCGGGAAATCCCTGCGCCAGCGCCACGGCGGGAATCATTACGGCGGTAAGAACCGCCAATATCAATTTACGCATTGTTGCCTCCATTCATCCGGAATATCTGTTCCAGATTATTGTTAATGAATCCTGCCTCATCCTCTTCCATTCGGTACTCGGCCGAGTCTTTTATGGATTCGAATCCGTAAACCTTCTCCAGTGTCTCTTCCAGGAGAAGGTCGACTTCCATCAAGGCCACGCTCTCCTGGCCCACGGGAGCGGGGGGCGTGGATACCGAGCCCGGGGCCAGCCACACCGTCAGCAGAATAGCTGCGGCGCATGCGGCCATCGCCATGGCCGGCCGGAAAATCCGTCTCCGCCAAAATCCTGCCCTTCGAGTCATCCAGGCGGTTCCCGTCGAGACGGTTCCATCCGCTTCCACCGCCGCCATTACTTTTCCTTTCAGCGATTCGGGCGCCGGGAGCCTTTGCGCGGATTGCAGAATCTCGTCCAGTTTCATGATTGCTCCTCCATTTCCCTGGCCATCACGGCCAGTTGATCGCGGGCCCGGGCCAGCCTGGAACGCACAGTCCCCACCGGCCAACTCGTGGCCTCTGCGATCTCGTCATAGCTAAGGCCCTCTATCTCCCGCAGGATGAAGACCAGCCTTCTATCATCCTCCAGCCGATCCAGCAGCCGGGCCAGAATTCGCTCCGCGTCCCGCGCCATGGCCGCCCGCTCCGGGGCATGGTCGTTGGCCGGGTCGCCAGGCTCCCATCCCCCCGGCTCCGGCAGGCTCACATACCGCCCGGCGCTTCGCCTCCAGTTGAGGGTTGTGTTAACCGTTATCCGGTAGAGCCAGGTGGAAAACGCAGATTTCCCTTCAAAGGCGGGGAGCTTGCGCCATGCCATCAGGAACACCTCCTGGGCCAGATCCTCCGCGCTGTCATGCCGATAGGTCATTCGGAACGCCACGCTCCATACAAAGTTCTGGTATTTATCGAACAGCTTTTCAAAAGCCATGGTGTCGCCCCTAGCGGCCATCTGCACCATCAAACGCTCATCATCCATCGCC
>JAOUMU010000102.1 GCA_029881335.1 Nitrospinota bacterium
TAAATGAGCCGAAGTAATCCTCGTTGCTCCAACGGCCCCCACCCTGGATTACCAGAGGGCCCACATCCCTGCTCAGGCTGGCGAAGGCCCCGTACTGGCTGATCGTGTAGTTGTCCTCGATCAAGCCGGAATTCTCCAGCTTCCCATTCTTGCTGTCCGCCCCCACCACCAGCGTGGCGAAGCCCAGTTCGGAATGGACGATGGCGGATCCTCCCGTGACATTGTCGTTCCATTCGTTTTTCCCCACATGGCCATCCACCAGCGTGAACTGGTCGTTTAGCGCATCCAAGCTGTGGTTGTATACGCTCAGGCGAAGGTCGGCGGCGCCGAGATCAACTTCCAGAGTAGCGCCCCCTCCCGTGGTGTTGTATTCAGCTATCTCATAGTAGCCCGCCAGGTCGCCCCGATACTCGCCGGTCCCAGTCCTGCCCCGGAAGGTATAGGCTGTGGCATCCAGCTTCATGCTATCGCCCAGCAGCGCCTTCACTCCCACCGTGCCGGAGGTATTGTCCATTTCCGTGGTATCTTCTTCCGGCCCGTGGCTGGTGCGGTATCCTCCCCCCACCACCACTCCGAAGTTCTCGGTCCAGTGCTGCACGTCCAGGGCGCTGTAGACGGTTCCATGTTCCCCTCCGCCCACCAGCAAAGAATTTTTCCTCCCCTGGTACGGGGCGTTCAATATGACGTTGATCAAGCCCCCCTGCGCGGAGCCCCACTCCATCCCTCCGGCGCCGTGGATCACTTCAATACGGTCGATCAATTCCGCCGGAATCTGCCCGATATTTCCCAACCCGAGGGAAAGGTCACTGAACGGGATGCCGTTTATATACACGGGAGTCTGGTAATACTCAGCCCCCTGCACCGACGGAAAAACTGTCGAATTCACTCCACCGCCGCCTCCGCGGCCCATCACCACGCCTGGCATGTAGTCCAGCGCCTCGCCGGCGTCTCTGGCGGGCAGATTTAGTATCTCTTTCTTGTTGATAGTGGTCACCCGGTCGGTTTCCTGTCCCTCTTGCACTCCCCACCGGTCGGCCGTCACCACCACAGCTTCCAGTTCCATCTGCTGGTCTTCTTCCTCCGCCCATGCCTGCATGGCCGGAGCCGAAGTCATGACCAGCGCAGCCATAACGATGTATCCAGCTACTCTCTTCATAAATTTCCCCCTTAAACATTCTGTTCCCGCCACCCGGTTGGCGAGGATACGGTCTTGTTTCGGCTTTCCCGCAAACGGTCACATTATTTTATACAAATCCTAGTGAATAACAATCCAAATCTAGCTCTTGAAATAATTCAATGGCTTTGGTAATGTTATTTATCAAAGGGTTGTTATTTTGGGTGTCTACCTTGCTTACTCTTCTTCGATCGGGGCTGTTCCGGCGTCTGTTCGCGGCCACCATGATGGTGACCGTGTTCATCATCATCGCGTCGCTGGTCTCATCCTCCCTCGATCATGAAAAGAATATCCGGAGGGAGACGGAGCTGCGCCACGACACCGTGGCCAAACGCATGGCCCTGGAGATGGCTCTTTTCTTCGACCACGCATCCTTACAGCTCACTATCATGGCTGACATGCTGAAATATATGGACATGGAAAATTCCTTCCTGAGTGCCGCCCTCAACGATATCTCCCTGGACGCGCCTCATTTCACCGATATCGCCATCAAGGATATGGAAGGAAGAGACATGGCGCTCTCCGTGATAAGCGACCGCCCATCCTTGCAGGTCAGCACCTCCACCTTGGAAAGCGCCTTTTCGGACAATAAATGGATCTCTGATGTCCGCCTGGATGACAGTCGTGTCCCCTTCGTGGAGATGGTAGCGCCAATATTCTCCGGCTCCCGCCCCATCGGAATGGTCGTAGCCAGGCTCAGCCTGAAGAAGCTCTGGTTCTGGATCGACGAGATCAATACCGAAAGCAACACATCCCTGACTGTGGTAAAAACCGATAACGGGCTGGTGATCGCGGACCAGGAAAAAGAAATCATCGGCAAGACCTTCCCCCAATGGAGGAAGGATCGGGGAAGCCATACCGTCCACACCCCCCATGGCCCCCTATACATATCTTTCCACCAGGTGCCTGGGGTGGACCTGACCATCGTCACGCAGTCGAGGATGGACACCTACTACGGTTACCTTTCCCGATCCCTCTATCAGCTGATCTTCTCCGGGGTGGGGCTTGTTATGCTGGCCGCTGTCATGTCCGCCACCTTCTCCGCCAGAGCCTCCCGCCCCGTCTATCAGCTTATATACCACATGAACCGGTACGCCGAATTCGGCGGCAAAATCCCCGCCGGGTTGGAGGGGGAATATGGCCGCATCGCGGACGCATTCAACCATGTGGCCGAAAAGCTGGAAGAAAACCAGAGAACCATCGTGGCCCAGGAAAGCCTGGTGACCGTGGGGCGCGTTTCCGCCATTCTGGCCCATGAGCTGCGCCATGAGCTGCAGATGATTAACAACATGGTGTATGTGATGGACATGGCAAAGGAGGAGAAGGACTCTTTGCACAGGACCGTCAACGATATGGCCAACAAAATATCTAGCATCATGGAGCTGGCCAGGGGGAGCAGGATCGACCCGGCCGAATACCTGGCGTCCGAACTGCTGGAGGAGACCCTGGATTATGTCCAAATGAATTATGTTCGCAAGGGGGTGGAAGTGGCCCTGGAGGATGACCCCTCGGTGCGCCTGAAGGTGGACAGGATGAAGGTCACCATGGCGCTATCTAACCTGGCGCGAAACGCCATGGAAGCCGGCGCAGACAGGATCCGCCTGGGTTGCCACGCCGTGGACGGCTTTGTCATATTCTCTGTCGCCGACAATGGACGGGGGATCTCTGCTGATGTCCTGGATAGAATATTGGAGCCATTTTTCACCACCAAGCAGAAGGGTTATGGCCTGGGGCTGGCTTTTGTCAACTCCGTGGCCAAGGCCCATGGTGGCCATCTGCTGGTGGAGAACCAGGCGAATGGGGGCGCCCTCTTCCAGGTGCATATCCCCCTCTCCGGTGTGGAGAACGAAATTATCCGGGAGCAACCGAGGGACGCAGCCATGAGCGCGTGAATTATAAAACGAAAGATTAAGCATGAAAAAGTATAGTAATAAATATATTGCCTTGGTGGGGCTGTTTACCTTCCTGGCGCTGGTTCTGTACGTTTGGCAGAGGACGGAAGCCAATCCCGCGCCTGTCAGGAAAGAGAAAGATACGTTCAGAATTGGGGTCATGGAATTAGGAATGAATATGAAGCCTTATTATCCCACAATTCATTCTTATGCAAATCATGTTTTCGATACACTGAAGTCGTTCCCAGCAGCACAGACTTCAAAAAAAAAATACCCCAATATTGCGGCTGAAAGGATTGAGATAAGCGACGACGGCAAGGAGTGCCTGATCTCATTGCGAAAGGGGATGCTCTTCCACAACGGTGAGGAGGTGACCTCCTCAGATGTCGTTTACAGCATAGAAGCTATATGGAAAAATGGCACCACGTATCAGGCAGGTCTTGAATTCGAAATCGTTGACAGGTATACGCTCCGCATCAAAGGGCCTGCTCAGATCGATTGGGATCTTGTAATGCAAACATCAATTGTAAGCGAGAAGAATGAACGCAAGTATGCCGACATCGAGGATGAGTATATGCCGGTCGGGTCAGGGCCGTATAAAGTAGTCAGCTTCGATTACAATACGAATAAGGAAACGAATAAGGAAATCATAAAACTGGAGCGATGGGATAAATATTGGGCGGGACCAGCAAAATATAAATATGTGGAAATCCACAGGATGTCCAACGCCGACACCCAGACCATGGCCCTGCTGGAGGGGAAAATCGACCATGCCAAGTATTTAAGTTTTGAGGATATGTCGATCATCAGGAAAAATAAGGAATTGAAGGTGCTGGATTTTGTGGATAGTGAATATGGCGCCCTTTTACCAAATCCAAAAAAGCCTATGCTTGCGGATCGGCGGGTACGAAAGGCTCTCTCCCTGCTAATAGATCGGGAGATGATTGTAGCCAGCGAAAACGGGCTAAACGGCGCGGGGAGGGCCACTGATACCATCTTTAACCACACTAAGCCTTATACTGCGCCGGAAGTGGTAGATGGATATAATCCACGGCGGGCCATGGAACTGTTCGCCGAGGCGGGGTGTAAAAGGGTGAAGCATCAGCTTCTATGTAAAGGAAAGCCGTTATCAATCCAGATCAGTGTCTTCACGGATAATACGGTAAACACGTCGGGTCCGGCCCGATTTGTGGCGCGGGCATGGAACGAGGCTGGCATCGCCACCAGTATTAGAACTCGAAATCAACTCTCTACACTCAAATTAATAGAGGAAGGTAATTTCGATGTTTTGTTTTCGATGGGAATTGACCATGAATCATTAATGATTGAAAGTGGATTTTTCTTGGATTGTGAGGATAAAAAATACTGCATTGGTGATCCTGATATTAATCCCTATATATTGGAGCTTGCTAGATTGAATGAGCGAAACGCGTCGGATAATGAGAAGCTGGCGATAAAAAGGATTATCCAGAAGCGTATCCGTGATGTGGCGTTGGAAATACCGTTGTACTACGTCAGGAGTTATGTGGCTATACGAGGGGAGGATAATTTTACCGAGTCATTTAAAATGGATCCAAAGAATCTATCGTACCAGGCCAGACCCAGCCTGGTACGATAGAAAGAAATATTCAACCAGCTCATTGAGTGGGTTATATCCTGGTATAACCTAAGCCACCCGGGCAGCAAGGGGCGTCAGGTCCCGGATCTTTTGAATTTCCCAGAAACAGGTCCTTACGCGTGCTGATCTTCTTTCGCTCAATCTTTTTTGCGGCCATAAGCCCCTCCTTTTGAATAATAACACTGCATCTTGTTGGACGCCTGGACCATCCGGGCGCACCCATTGAGCGCCGTCAAGAACCAGAACGGAATCCTGACGGCAATCAATACATTATTACCACATTAACTTATATTCGGGCCAAACAATTTCACGTCTGGCCCGAATATCTGACAGTTCATTCCAAGCCATAGGGCAGGGTTGAGGATTCCGATTCCCCAATCCCGGTCGCCTGATTACGCCCCGCTAAAGCCTATTGATATTGACCTCAAGTTTCCATTGTACCAGGCCAGATCCGGCCTGGTACGGTAGAAAGAAATATTCAACCAGCTCATTGAGCGGGTTATACCTTGGTATAACCTAAGCCACCCGGGCAGCAAGGAGCATCCGGCCCTATCTGTTCCGGATCCGGCGTCAATACACTGCCCCGAACGGTTCTTATCTTCTTGATCCTCTTTGCAGATTTTTTCATGATTCTGACTCCCTTTCCATATTAGGGTAAATGGTTTCTTCCAGAACGCCGACCCTGTGCCGCCGCTCCATGTACAAAAAAACCGGAAACAAGCGCAGATCTGCCCGGTCTCTTTAACTCCAGAGTAATCATGACGCAAACAGCCTTTTAACGGGCTTTCGACATCGCAAACTGGCATGAAATCCATTCATCCCTAAATGTATTCACCCCGCTGGCTGTAGCACAAAATATGACTTTCGTTTCTCTCAAACCATTCTACCATAAGTATCATCGGAAAAGTCAAGGCATTTATGTACAGGGGTACCAACCCGGTTTGCCGATACTTACCCCCTTATTTTCTGGTATCATGTCTCCACATTAGAGCATTGCCATATACGTTGGAGCGACAGAAATGACAGACAACGCAGAACAAGCCCCCTGGATCGTTATGGAGCCGGATACTACCGACCGGCGGTTCATCATGGTTCATAATTGTTACACCCACAAAACTTTCCGCCTTCGGAAAAAAGATGTGGGAACCCCTCTGGGCGCCGGAGTCACTGGCCAGACCAGGAACTTTTTGCTGGCCGAAAGGATGATAGTGGACCCTGCGAAAGTGACCCCCATGATAGAAGAGCGGATATTTGACATCATGCATTCATACCCATCCAACAAGGCGATGGCCGTCTTTATCCCCACCCACTCCTGCCAGCTGGACTGCACATACTGCTTCAATGTCAACGTGCGAAAGCAAGGCGGCCAAAAGAGATTGCCCCCGGAAAAGATCGCCGCCAAACTGGTCAAATACTTCTCCTCTTCCCCCGCCCAGATGTGGACTCTGAAGCTCACCGGCGGGGGCGAGCCCACTCTGGTGTCCGGATATATACTGAAAGTGGCCAAGATCGTCCGCCAGGAGGCGGAGAAACAGGGACGGTTCTTCGAGATATTCATGATCACCAACGGCGCCGCGCTGACCAAGACGATGATAGACAAGTTCGTCAGGGCGGGGCTGATGAAAATGCAGATCACTCTGGACCCGGATCACGACAAAACCCGCGTCTATAAAAACGGGAGAGGCTCGCTGGCCGATATCATTGAGAACATAAAGCTGATTCCGATGAGCGTGGAACTGGCGATCAACAGCAACCTGAGCCCAGGGGATGAGGCCGCCTTTGCCAGACTGGTGAAAAATATGGAGCCGCTTCGTCACAGGTTGGTCGATTTCTCCCCCGGCCCCCAAATGAACAAACTGCCGGAAGTCATACACATCGAGGGGAAGAAGAAGATGGTCCGTTTCTTTGGCCCAAAGCTGATAGAGATGATGATCGCCTGCAACGACATGGTGACCGATGCGGGATTCCGCCAGAGGGAGAAGTTCCCACGTGTCGCTTGCGAGACCTTCACCGCCACCGAGCATTTATATCTCAACTACACCGGGGCCACATCTATCTGCCCCGGGCTGGAGGCGGTGCCCGAATTCCAGTCCAATGGCCGCAGCCTGGAGATGCTGATGCGGGAGTATGACTACCGGATCGCCATGCCACAGTGGAAGGAGCATTGCTATGAGGATGGGAAGCCTTGCGCATACCTGACCAAATGCTTTGGGGGATGCAGAATGATCAGCGTGATCCAGGGCGCCGGATGGGGAGTGATCAATTGCGAAAAACCTTTGTTCGACAAAGTCACGCGCCACATCCTCTCCAACGCGTGACACCGCAAGGGGTATTCCACATCAGCGCCCTGGCGCTCTTCTTGCCGGAACCACCTGGTTTTAAGGGTAATAATGGGCGTAAGAGCGCTTCTACTAGCAATTTAAAAGGACTCGTAACTGTTTATTTGTCATGACTGTCCTAGCCATATCATGTTATAGTAGAATACAGTTGGCGCCTTGGGATACGATTTATTGGGTGAATTAATGTTGAGCGCGACCGTAGAAATGGAAAGAAAAAAGGTACTGGTAGTTGATGATGAATTCAACATCCTGGATCTGATTCGCCGCGCCCTGGTCGCGGCAGGGTACGATACCATCACGGCAGGGTCCGCTCTAGACGGCCTTCTCGCTTTGCAGGACAATCCCGTCAGCCTCCTTATCACCGATGTCAAAATGCCCGGGATGGATGGGCTGGACCTTATGCGGCAAGTGCGGGAAATCAGTCCGGACCTCCCCATCGCAGTGATTTCCGGGTATGGGACAGAGGAAATGGCCGCTGCCGCCCTGGAGCATGGCGCGTTTTACTTCATAAACAAACCGTTTAACGTGGAGTCTATCCAGGAAGTCGCCCGCAAGGGTATGAGGCTTCCCACCCCCAATGTGGCGCTCTCGCCAAAGCTCACTTCAAAGGTCCGGCAGAGGATAGAGATTTCTGTGGCCCCAGACATAGAAATGATCAAAAACGCCTGCGCCCTGGTCTCCCATACATCCCGGCTCATGGGGCATGCCAGCGCGATATTCGCCGTCAAAATCCCCTTTGTGCTGGACGAGCTTTTAGTAAACGAAATGAAATGGCGCCAAGGGCTTTCGCCCCAGGTGGAGAACAAGGTTGTGGTGCTTCTGGAGGGGAATTCGGTAGTGATGGAGATTCAAAGCCCCGAACCGGTTTTCACGGAGGCCAGGTTGCCTAAGGGATTTTTCGAGATGGACTACAGCGAGGACTCCCCGGCGGGGATGAGAATGATCCTGCAATTTGCCGATTCCATCATCTTCGAGGCGAATGGCCGCAAGGCCAGGGTGGTCATATCCTAGCCCTTCGGACAAGCAGCGTGCACCCCATATCTATTGACTCTGCAATCACGTATCTGAATTAGTCGTCTTTCCGGTCCCGCCAGTTGGTTTGATCCGGCATCTCCCTTTGCCTCGGCCGCAAGTAGCGTGGCGCTCCTCGTGACAGGTGTACTACACCACCACAAATTGCGGCGCGCTCCCCTTATGCCCTCAGGCTTCGATGGTGTTTTAGCCAGATTTTCAATGTCACATAGTGATATAGCTGTATTGTCCATTATTCGTAATCAATTGTCCACAATTCGCAATCTGTTCTGATATATAATTTCCTACATTTACTAAAACTTCAGCATCCCTGTCCGCGGTGTTGGAAGTGTATCACCTCAAAGGGCGCTTTATAACTTTACGGAAGGGACACATGAACAGACTATTTGGATACCTAATCGGATTGCTTTTTCTTGCCCTGATGGCGCCAGGGAGCGCCTGGGCGGCCACATATGTGGTGGACACCACCGTGGACAACGGCGCGCTCTCCGCGTGCACGGCGGCGGCCGGGGATTGTTCCCTGCGAGGCGCCGTCAACGCCGTCAACGCCGGAGCCGGTGGCGATATCATCAGCCTGCCAGCGGGGACGTATACACTCACTGGCGCGGTTGATGAAGACGCTAACGCATCCGGCGACCTGGACATTACCAAGGCAGTCACCATCCAGGGCTTCGGGGCGGTGTCCACTATCATCGACGGGAACGGCGCCACAACCAGCGATCGGGTGATTCATGTGACAGCCGCAGTGGCATTGACTTTGGACGGTGTCACCATCACTGGGGGCAAAGCTACTACCTTTGTTGGCGGCATTTTTACCAATGGCGCCTTGACGATGACCAACTCCACCATCTCCGGCAACACGGCTGGAACTGATTACGGCGGCATTTTTGCAAGTAACGCCGTAACTGTAACCAACTCCACTATCTCTAACAACTCGGCTGCCGGTTCGCACGGCGGCATTGCATCCAATGGCGACGTGACGGTGACCAACTCCACCATCTCTAACAACTCGGCTGGAGGTTCATATGGCGGCATTTATTCCTTTGGCGCCGTGACGGTCACCAACTCCACCATCTCCGGCAACACGGCTGGAACTGAATTCGGCGGCATTTCATCCAATGGCACCTTGACGGTCACCAACTCCACTATCTCCGGCAACTCGGCTGGAGTAAATCTTGGCGGCATTTATTCCCTTGGCGCCGTGACGGTCACCAACTCCACCATCTCAGGCAACTCGGCTGGAGGTTTATATGGCGGCATTTATTCCTCGCGCGCCTTGACGGTCACCAACTCCACCATCTCCGGCAACTCGGCGACTACTGGTAGCGTTGGTGGTATTCATGTCAACAATGGAGGAACCATAACCAACTCCACAATATCCGGCAACTCCGCGGCAACCTGGGGAGGCGCAATTAATAATAGATCCGCTCCACTGTCCATCACCAACTCGACAATCGTTGGCAACTCTTCGGGTAACGGCGCACTGTTCGCTTTTCTGGCCGGAGCCAATATAACGCTGAACAACAGTATCATCGCCGGCAACACCGGTGGCAACTGCGCCTTTGCCGGTGGCGCGTTTATTTCCTCCGGATACAACATCGACAGCGATGGATTGTGCAACCTGGTGGCGGGGACCGATCTACCAAACAACGCCCTGATCACAGGCAGCCTCGGAGCCCTGGCCAATAACGGTGGAGCTACAAAGACCCACGCCCTGCTGGCAGGGTCACCGGCCATCGACACTGGTTCATGTGTCAACACCACCGATCAGCGTGGCATATCCCGTCCCCGCGACGGCAACGCCGACAAGCTGGCCCGGTGCGACATGGGCGCCTATGAGTATTCCAGCGGCACCAATCCCTCTAACGGGCTGAACCTTTTTATCATAGGGTCTGGTACTGTCTCCGATGGAATCCCCAGCAGCAATATGAATCCTTGCGTTTTCATACCCCTCACGGGATGCTATGAATATTACGACTCCTCCGCCACGATAAGTCTCACCGCCATAAACGGCACGGATCAGTTTATTGGATGGAATGGCACAATAAGTGGCGGGCAAAATCCACTGTCACTGTCCATGAATCAATTTCATAACATCACTGCTACTTTTGGAGCTCAAGGAGTGGGGGTTACTGTGGTGGGCACTGGAACGGTGATTGGAGCAACAATATTAAATTGTCCCGCTTCATGGTGCGCTTCCGCGGTCCTACCCGGGCTTTATAATCTCACCGCCACGCCCACCGCTGGCGCGATATTTACTGGCTGGACAGTCACCGGCGCCGGCCCGGGAACTACTTGCGCCGGGACCACGAGCCCCTGCGATGTGGAGGTAATCGCAGGCAGCGTCGCCAGACTCACCGCCAAGTTCGACAAGCCCGGCTGCACCAGCCCCACCGCCACCAACTACGATCCCACCGCCACTCTCAACGACGGAAGCTGTGTCTTCCCCGCGCCGCCCCCATCCGGCGGCGGTGGCTCTGGCGGTGGCGGACTGGAGAACCAGGGGCCATACTTCCCCGGCGGTGGAACGTGGCTTGTGTCGCCGAACCAGAGTGGCAAGGGCAACGGCAACACTCCCTTCGTCTGGCGCATCCTCACCGACCTGGATGGCGACGAGATTCTTTATTACCTATACGTCTGCCCCGGCGGAGACTTTGAGAACTGCCAGCCGCTGGATGTGGTCAGAGGCAACGACAACGCGAACGCCCGTTACTCCGCGGCTCTTGGAGCTTCCGGAATGGCGCTGCTGTTGATCGGATTCGGGTTCACCCGCGGCGGACGACGGACGATGCTGGTGGCCATCGCCGCGCTATCGCTCACCGGCTCCGCCGCGCTGATCGCCTGCGGCGCCTCCAGCGACAGCTCATCTGGCGTGACAGTGAAAGCATGCTCCGCGGCGGACGCCGAGTCGTTGTGCAGGGAGAACCTTAGCCTGGCGCCCGGCGCCTATCAGTGGAAAGTGATCGCCGACGACGGGCGCGACGGCCAACTCGAATCGGAAGTGAGAAGCTTCGTAGTGGAGTA
>JAOUMU010000103.1 GCA_029881335.1 Nitrospinota bacterium
CGTCTGTCTTGCAGGCCAGATATGCTCTGGCGGTGGGTGCGTCTGCGATCCGGCGGGAGCCACTCCGAACCTTTGCGGTGGCGCCTGCACTGACACCCAGATCGACACCAACAATTGCGGCGCGTGTGGCACGGTATGCCCCGCCGGAGCAGGCTGCTGGCTTGGCCTCTGTGTCGCTACCTGCCCCGCTGCCACTCCTGATAGATGTGGCGGAATATGCACTGACACGCAGACCGATGCTAACAATTGCGGCGCCTGCGGCACGGTATGCTCCGGTGGCATGACCTGCTCGGGTGGAGTGTGCGGGTGCGCCGGGGCCACTGGGGACCTTTGCAACAATGTCTGCGTCGACAAGCAGACCGACGAGCGTAACTGTGGCCTGTGTGGCATCAAGTGCCCCTTTGGATCAGTTTGCACATCGGGCATCTGCTGTTGGCCCGGAGCCACGAATTGCGGCGGAAAATGCACAAACCTGTCATATGACCCTGATAACTGTGGCGGATGCGGCAATATCTGCGCCGGCCTTTCATTTTGCGCCAATGGCGCATGCGCCTGGAGCTGTCCGGCAGGTACGACACAATGCGGCGGTAGTTGTGTGTCCCTGGATACTGCCGATAACTGCGGGGCATGCGGCAACTCTTGCCAGTCCGGAACGGATGGTTGCGTTAACGGCGTCTGCTCACCTTGCTCGGCGCCGAAAGTAGACTGTGGGACAATGTGCACAAATCTTGATTCAGATGATAGCAACTGCGGCGCATGTGGCAATGCATGCCCTGGTTTTTCGTTTTGCTGGAATGGCGTGTGCACTGGGACCTGCCCTGCGGGAACGACAAACTGCAATGGATTATGTGTGGACTTGGCGATCGATTTTAACAACTGCGGGGCGTGCCTCAATCAGTGCCCTTTTGGGTCGCCTGGTTGCCAAAACGGTGTATGCGGCTGCACTGCCGGGAAGACCGATTGCGGTGGTTTTTGCGCTGACACGGACATAGATTTTTTCAACTGCGGCGCCTGCGGTAATGTATGCCCTTTCGGAGCCACGGGCTGTTTCAATGGAGTGTGCTTCAGCTGCCCGATAGGGCAGATCAGTTGCAACGGGGTGTGCAAGAGCCTGCTCACAGATTCCAATAACTGCGGCGCCTGCGGCAACGTCTGCTCGGGCGGGAAGGGCTGCGCGGCTGGCTTATGCGTCTGCCCGCTGGGGCAGATCGACTGCGGTGGAACATGCACGGACGTGCTTTCCAACTCTAATAACTGTGGCGCCTGCGGCAACGTCTGCTCGGGCGGGAAGGGCTGCGCGGCCGGTTTATGCCTCTGCCCGCTGGGGCAGGTCGATTGCGGCGGAACATGCAAAAGCGTTCTTTCCGATCCGAATAACTGCGGTATTTGCGGATTAAAATGCGGGGGTTTACTTCCCAACTGCAACCTTGGAATTTGCACAATATAGGAGACCTGGCATAATATCGGCTTCCAAGGGAGCGACCGGACCGGAACGAAAGGGCGGACGCGCTGGAGAAGGATATATGCAAGACCATCCAGGGTCTGATAACACGGTAAAGATATGCGGCGCCGCGCCGACTCCGGTAACGAAGCCCCTGCAATCCGGACTCACAGAGAAGGCGCCCTCCGAACGATTGATCGCTCCGGCCCGCACCACTCCATCAACATTACCGAGTTCCCTGCCAAGAACGTGTCGATAAAAAAACAACTAATAACTCGTCAGTGTTTTTGCTGAATAATGAGGAATCCGGATTTCTTCCCTCAGCTTTGTCAGCTCATCAACCCAGGACGCACCCTCAGACTGCGTGGAGGCCGGAGGCTGTTTCATCGCCAGCAGGTGTCAGCAGGGTATTGACCTTCCCCCTAAAAACTGGACAGCTTTGAGAAATACGCCTCATTATGACTGATTTTCTCTTGTTTCACCTTCCCGCATTTGCGGCAGGACACCCGCCGCAACTCCACCTCCAGACACACCCGGCGGTCGCCATATGAAAGGTCGCGCACAAGCCGAGTCTTGCGGTCATAGAGGCCGTGGTGAACTGCGCTGCAACAGCCGCACGCCGTTCTTTTTTTGAGCGCCGTTTCAAAACTATGATCCGCACCGCGGGGTCGCCGACCTTCCCCTTTACCCTGGCTTGTGGAACAAATCCGGGGAAAGAGTATTCGTCCACCAGCCGTTTGAGTCTTGCCATGGCGTAATCATGATAGATTTCAAGGATGGAACAAGGCGGAATATGCCTGTAAATCAAAGATCTAAGCCTATTCATGCCCAACTTTTTACCCACTCGATAAGGAGAAGATCCTAAACTATAAATCTTCCAGCCCGTAGGGAAACAAAAATTCAAAGCCGATGGGTTTTCCCCTGGCCGGTCAGCTCGGTCCCAAATTCATTCATCATCTCCCCAAATAGATCGCAATCACGTCATACATCCCGATATGGCCCATAAGGTCTCTGCGAACCTCCCGGTCAATGTCATGCTGCCAAGACTCCAAGTCATTTGAAAAAAATCCGCCGGCCACGCCGCATTTCCATCCTGGCTGACCATGGCGTTCGGCTGTACGGCGATAAGTTCCTTCCTCGTACATTCTTTGTATGGCTCCATGTCTTAAACCATGAGTGTGGCTGCACCCGGCTGGTTTGGTCTCGGCTTTGTACGTCTTCAGGTGGTTTTTGTAATCACGACGCTTTCCATCGGGATCTGGGCCATATGCAGGAATCAGAGATTTCATTGGGGTGTCTTTTGCCAATTCCTTGGCTTGCTCAAGCAAGTTGCGCTGGTAAACTGATGGGATGGGTATCAAACGCTCCCCGCCACCCTTGTGCCAACTCTCGTCAAGACGTAACCATTAGCCCGTCTCATCCTTGAAATGCGCATTCTCCCGCGCTTTTTGTGAGGATTTACAGGAGCTAACCCATTGATAAAATGGTAGGCGGAGAGGGGATCGAACCCCCGACATCCAGCTTGTAAGGCTGGCGCTCTCCCAGCTGAGCTATCCGCCCATTCCTTTAGTCACTGATTCCTGCGCAGATTTAAGAAAGACAAGTGAAGTAAAACAGCTCCCTTATCCTCCTTCAGGCCCGGAAAACATGGCTATTCTACACCGCCTCGGCGTAAAAGCAAATTGTTCTTTAAAAACGCGGCGGATGGTCGATCAGGGATTGATGAAACCAGAGGATATGGGTGCAAACCAGGAATTTCCTCGCCATGCAATCATGCAAAAACAGCGACCGGTCGGTATAAGAGAATCCGGGGCCATTTGCGCCCCGGACATAGGTCCTTCATTTCACTATTCTTCAGCGGGTTCCCTTCTCGTTTCCACTGATCTTGGCTGGCTTTGCGGCCACTCCGGGCATTCTGGTGATATTGCTATCTCCCAAAATGGCGAAGGCGCCTTCCAGGCTCCCACCCCCATCACTACCATGCACCAGAATGCGGGGGACTTTCACTATGTTGGGATTCTCCTTGGCCGCCGTCAGAATTTCTTTTACGATGGCAAGCTGCATGGTCCGCTCCGGACCCAGCACCTCCGCCTGGGCCTTCTGTCCATCGGCGATGGCCCGAAGCCTGGCCTGCTCACCCTCGCCCATTAATTTTAACGCTTCCTTCTGGAACTGGGCCGCCTTGCGGGTGATCTCCGCTTTCATCAAGGTGCCTTGCTGATCCGCCTCCGCCTTAGATTTCTCCGACTGGATCCTTTTCTCCTGGGCCACTCGCTCCTGGGTATAGGTCTGCTCCATCTGGGTGGCCAGCTGCTCTCGGCGGCGCGCCACCAGAAGCTCCGGTGGGATCACCGGATCGCCGAAGCGTATCTCCGTGACGGTGACGCCTGTTTTTTCCGCTTCCACCTGGATGGCCACCAGCACGGCGTCCTCCAGTTGCTGGCGCCTGTCCTGCAGGTCCAGCACTTGCCGGACATCCCCTTTTTCTGTATTCCCCGGGTGGCTCTCCACATTGGAGCCGGTCACGTTTCGCACGATGCTGCGCACCTTTGGGGTGATGATCTTCTGTTCAACTTCCTTCAGCCCCCCCACCGAGGCCACCACAAATGGCGCGTCCTCTGGTTTGACCTGGGCCAGGATGCGGATCTCCTGGGGCACTTCCCACCCTTCCACCCGCAATATCACCGCGTCGGCGGCGGCGAACTCCGGGACAGGTATCACTTCCTTCCGCTCGGTCTGCTCGATAGAGCCGTCCTGTCGCACCTTCAGATCTATAAATCGCCGGGTGTATCCGCCGGCGTATTCCCATCGTTGCACGCGGGTGTCCACCAGATGTATCTCATAGGCCTTCTGGTTCAGGTAGTAACGCCCCGGCAGGAAGACCTCGTTCCACACGCCCCGGCATCCCTTGGGAACCAGCGGCACCGTCAGGGATCTATCGGCCATGACGATAGGCTGGCATTCACTTTGAGGTCTTATGGCGATGTTGGACTTGATCACCCCTACAAAACCCGCTGGCACGTTGGTGGCTCTAAACTGCTCTCCCTTGGTCCTCACCTCGAACAGATAGTGGTTGATCCGGTAATTGCCCGGCTTTAGCACTGTGGCCTGGGGGCCTTTCTGGCCGGGGGGAATCCCCTCCTTGCCGTTGATGAACGTTTCCGGATCCAGCATATCCTCTATCTTGTCGTCTGGCCATGCGGAGGCCAAAAGCTGGTTTTCTCCCAGGGGCCTGCCATCCTTTGCCACTATGAAGCCGTAGCCTCCCTCCGGCACTTCGATAATTGGACGCTGCTCCACCTCATAGAGAACCTTGAGCAACAGGATAATGTGCAACCCGGGCGGAAGGATGCGGGCTTGGGGGCCCATCTCTCCATTGGCGGCTATGATCCTGCCTGGCGCCAGGCTGCTTCCCATAAACACCTTTTTCAGATGGCCAGTCTTGTTGGAATCGATAATTACGAACGATGTGCTTAAAAGCGCCATCACCAGCGCGGCCACTGCCCCGCCCCGAATGAGATGTGGAATGTAACCGGCCAGTGACTTGTCGCGTAACAGGCCGGAAGTCATGACTATTGGCGCCACTCTTTGGGCGAATACGGCCAGCAGCAGCAAACCTGCTATGACCACCATGTAGAATATTATTGCACTCATGGGCGCTCCCTCAGCAATGCGGCCCGCCTTTTCAGGCGCAAACCTTTGTTACCGCCACCACCGGGGTCAAGGATGCCTCCGGTGTATGAAACGGCATTATACAGCGTATGACAATGGTGGCGCAAAGCCTTAAGACATGGCGCCGCGTCTAGCCCTGTCCGGAAAATAGCCCCGTGTCGAACTCCAGCAATATCTTGGCTATCTTCCCCTTCGTCTTCCGGAACAGCTGGGCCATGGGGGTGGATATTCCAGGTTTGGTGAATTGATAGCCAACGCAGGCGCTGTCATCATCCTGGAATGAGGCGATATGCCTGTATCAGAATCCATCCGGCGGCGACTCTTTCAACGAGCTGATATAATCCGCCGCTGAAGCGAAAGCGAACATCGGGCCGGAATATCTCACGCCGGGATCCAGGATGGCTTCTAGCCCGTCCAGATCCTTTGAGCCGAATATTTTATCCACGTATCTTTCGGCCAACTCCAACGGCTCCATGGCCGCGTTTTACTCCTGGACGGAGTCGTAGTATTCCACCCACTCAAAGCCGAGCCACCCCTGTCTGGTGTAGACGATAACCTGGGAGACACCAGGCTCCAGCTGTTTGTATAGCCCCTGATGTATTCTCACCGTGAAGTGCTTTCCGCCGGGAGTCCATGGCTTGACGACCATGGAATAATCGGGAGTGGATTCGTTATTGCCTGCGGCCAGGAACTTGTCCGACACCACGGCGATATGCTCTATGGGGGAGCTTTCGTCCTGGGTGCCGTTGAGAACGATCACCAAGTAATATCCGGTGTAAATGAGAAGCGGCGCGGCCAGGGCGCTGGAGAGCAAAAAATGCTTCCAGGAGCCGGCGCTCCCCCGCATCAGCAAAAGAAATGATATGGCCATAAAAATGGCGACCGCAACCAGCGAATGCCGCAGCGCGTAATGGAAAAGCGCCGACTCATTCACCAGATCACTATATTTCAGCTTCATCAGGGTGAGCACGGCGATGGAATTTATCACAAGGAAGAGAAGGCCGTAGATAATAATTATTTTTGTCAAAAAGGAGTCGAGCCTGGCCGAGGTGGTCGGCTCTGGCGTGGGCTTGGATGGTTTATTATCCTTTTTCAGGTCGATCCTGTAGTAGAACGGGACTTCCTTCTCCTGGGCTTGCTCAACTTGGGCGCCCGCCTCCCCGGCCAGGTTCTCTGTCTCATTCTTCGGGTCGTTTTCCATTGCTCCAGGCCCTCCTGCAGGCGGCTGTTGTCGTGGTAAATAATTCATGGCGCTATCTTGCAACCAGAATCGTATAGTTTACCTTACATCCCCTTCCGGCGCAATCTTCTCCCTCCTGTGGGCTCTGATTGCATCACCGGTGAAAACCATTTAAGATTAGGGGTTTGTAACGCAAATTAAAGATCAACAAGATGAACGAAGAAAAACCGAAAAGAAAGTTCGCCAGGATAGAACGTCTGCCACCTTACGTGCTAGCGGAGGTGACCAACCTGCGCGCCATAGCCCGCAGGGCTGGCGAGGATATTATAGACTTTGGCATGGGCAACCCGGATATGCCCACCCCCGACCATATAGTGGAAAAGCTGGTGGAGGCGGCGCGCAAACCACCCAACCATCGCTACTCCGCCAGCCGCGGTATCACGAAGCTGCGCCACGCCATATGTGATTGGTACCGGCGAAAGTTCGATGTCTTTCTGGACCCGGAGAGCGAGGCCATCGTCACCATCGGCAGCAAAGAGGGGATAAGCCACCTGATGCTGGCCATCACCGCGCCGGGAGATTCCGTGCTTGTGCCCTCTCCCACATACCCCATCCACGCCTACGCCGTAGTCATCGCCAATGGGGATGTGATCAACGTGCCGCTGACCAAGGATGATGACTTTTTCACTAATCTGACCATCGCTTTCGAGCGGACCTGGCCCAGGCCAAAAGCGATGCTACTCAACTTTCCGCACAACCCCACCACAGTGTGCGTGGACTTGAACTTTTTCGAGAAAGTGGTCGACTTTGCAAAGAAGCACGATGTGATGGTGGTTCACGACCTGGCCTACGCGGAGATAACCTTCGACGGATACCAGGCGCCCTCGTTTTTGCAGGTCCCCGGCGCCAAGGATGTGGGGGTGGAGATGTATACCCTGTCGAAGACATACAACATGCCAGGCTGGCGCGTCGGATTCTGCGTCGGTAATCCGGAGATGGTGTACGCTCTCCAGCGGATCAAGGGATACCTGGACTATGGAATGTTTCAGCCTATCCAGATCGCCAGCATCATAGCGCTCAACGGCCCCCAGGACTGCGTGGATGAAATCAGGAATACATACCAGAGCCGCCGCGATGTGCTGGTGGATGGGCTGAACAGGATCGGCTGGAACATCGAAAAGCCGAAAAGCACCATGTTCGTCTGGGCGCCGATCCCGGAAAAGTACAAGGACCTGGGGTCGCTGGAGTTTTCCAAACTGTTGCTGGCCAAGGCAAAAGTGGCCGTCAGCCCGGGAATAGGGTTTGGCGATGGGGGTGACGGATTCGTGCGTATCGCCCTGGTGGAAAACGAGCATCGAACCCGACAGGCGATCCGCGGCATCCGCGACGCGCTTAAACTTTAATGAATGGTGGCGCCATGAAACCTGTCCGCGTCGGATTAATCGGCTTGGGAGTGGTGGGATGCCAGGTGGCCCGGATCCTCACGGAGGAGGCCGAAGCGCTACAAGCCCGAACCGGGATACCCCTGCGGCTGGAGAAGGTGGCTGTCCGCGACCTGGGCAAAGAACGGGATTTCACGCCGGAGGGCGCCATTCTCACCACGGAGCCTTTCGATGTGGTGAACTCCGCCGAGGTGGACATTGTGGTGGAGCTGATCGGTGGGGAAGACCCGGCGTTCGACTTGGCCATCGGCGCCGCCCGAAAGCGGAAAGGATTCGTCACCGCCAACAAGCTGCTTCTGGCGCTGCGGGGCGCGGAGGTCTTTTCCGCCTTCGAGAAGAGCGGCGCCCGGCTGGGTTTCGAGGCGGCGGTGGCTGGCGCCATACCCATCATCCGCTCCATCCGGGAAAGCTTTTCCGGTGATCAGGTGGAGCTGATCCAGGGAATCGTCAACGGCACCGGCAACTATATATTAAGCCGCATGACCGACGAGGGGAGCCGGTTTGAAGACGTCCTCAAAGACGCCCAGGCTCTGGGCTACGCCGAGGCGGACCCCACTCTGGACGTGGAGGGGATAGACTCCGCTCACAAGATCACCATCCTGGCGGCGCTGGCATTCGAGACTGTGGTCGACTTCTCCGATGTATACACGGAGGGGATCACCCGCATAACCCCGGAAGATGTAATCAGCGCCGGGGAGCTGGGGTACCGCATCAAGCTTCTGGGAATCGCCAGGAGGATAGAAGACGCCATCAGCTTGCGGGTCCACCCGGCCATGCTGCCCCAGCGATGCCTGATGGCCAACGTCAACGGCCCCTTCAACGCCGTGGAGACCCGCTCAAAAAGAGCCGGGGTGAGCACTCTTGTGGGCCGGGGCGCAGGCGGAGGCCCCACCGCCACAGCGGTGCTTTCAGACATCGTGTCCATGGCCAGGGACATCGCCTCTGGTGGGGGCGCCCGCATGGCGCCTCTGGGCTCCCCTGTTGGAGGGATGGAAAAACTTCCCGTGATTCCCATGGATGAGCTGGAGTCGGAATATTACCTGCGTTTCACTGTGCCGGACCGGCCTGGAGTGCTGGCCCAAATCGCCGGAGCCCTGGGGGATAATGGCATTTCCATAGCCTCCATGATCCAGCGGGAGAGAATGGAAAACCAGCCTGTGAGTGTGGTGTTGATGACTCACAACGCCGTGGAGGCGGACATGAAAAGGTCGCTGACCCACATCGAATCGTCCGGCATTTGCCTGGCGCCAACTATGATCATAAGGATAGCCGAAAATGACCGGGACTAAATATGTGATACTCCTCGGCGACGGCATGCCGGACTGGCCCATAGCCGAGATGGATGGCAAGACTCCGCTTAACCTGGCGGCCACCACCAACCTGGACCGGATGGCACGCGATGGGGCCGTGGGAAGCGTCAGGACCACCCCGGAGGGATTCTACCCCGGCTCCGACATCACCAACATGGGGATCCTGGGATATGACCCGAAAAAATATTACACCGGCCGCGCGCCCCTGGAGGCGGCCGCCATGGGGCTGAAGCTGGGCCCGAAGGACATGGCGTTTCGCTGCAACCTGGTGACGCTAAAGCCGGTGGCGGATGGATTGATGATGGAGGACTTTTCCGCCGGACATATAGAGACGGAGGACTCGGCCAAACTGATCGCCGATATGGATAAGGCGGTCGGCGGCGGCAAGGTGTCTTTCCACCCTGGTGTCTCTTACCGCCACATCATGGTGATAAAGAACGGAGCGGCGATGGCCGGGATGAGGCTCACTCCCCCCCATGATATTTCCGACCAGAATATCCGCGAGCATATGCCCAAGGGAGATGGCGCCGAGGAGGTCCTGCGCATCACCAACGAGGCGCAGATGTTTTTGAAAACTCACAAAGTGAACGTCCGCCGCGTCAGGGATGGAAAGAAGGAAGCCAACAGCGTCTGGCTGTGGGGCCAGGGGCTGGCGCCCTCCATGCCTGCGCTCTCCGGCCTGCGCGGGATTAAAGGGGCCATGATCACCGCCGTGGACCTGATGCGGGGTATCGCCAAGCTGGCGGGAATGAAAGTCATCGATGTGCCCGGCGCCACCGGGTGGATAGATACCAACTATGAGGGGAAAGCCGCCGCCTGCCTGAAGGCGCTGGAGGAGGTGGACCTGGTGTATCTGCACGTGGAGAGCCCGGACGAGTCTGGCCACGCAGGGTCTTTGGAATACAAGATCCAGGCGATCACCGACTTCGACAGGAAAGTGGTGGGCCCGGTGTTGGAGGGAATAAAGAGATACGGCGACTACCGGGTGATGGCGCTCTCCGATCATCCCACGCCGCTGGCTATCAAGACCCATACCACAGACCCGGTGCCCTTCGCAATATACCCCCGGCCCGCCGGCTCGCCGGCTATTGAAGGCGCCCCGGAGAGCGCGGACAAATTCGATGAAGGTATCGTCAAAAGCAGCCCGCTGAAATTCGACAACGCTGTGAGTTTGTTCGAGTATTTCACCCGGAAATAAAGTGCGGGATCTGATCCAGCGCCTGACGGCGGCAAAAACAAGTTTGACATGAATGCCGACAGCCAAGACAACGGAGTAATCGACAAATCCTACTCCTTCGACGAAACCCACGACCATAACAAGCCGGCGGACCTGTGGTTCCAGGACACCGCCGAGGGCAGAGCCCTTTTCATCGTCTTCTATTCCCAGGCCTGCCGGTGGGCCCGATGCCTGGGGTGCAACCTGCCGTCGCTGATGTCCCGCGGGCATGTGGACTTCCAGGCGCTGATGGCCCAGGTGGACCATGTCATCGCCCTGCCGGAATTCATGGAAAGCCGTGCCGAATTGCGAAAGGTGATCGTCAGCAACAACGGCTCCGTGCTCGATGAGGTGACCTTCTCCTCCACCGCCCTGATGTATCTTGTGGCCCGGCTGAACCAGGCATTGCCCAATCTGCATGTGCTCTCTCTGGAGACCCGGCCGGAGTATGTGGACATCCCGGAGCTGGAGTTTCTGGCCCGCGCTCTGAAGGAAGGCGCTTGCCCCACCACCCTGGAGGTGGCCATCGGGTTCGAGGCGTTTGATGAGCGGATCCGAAACGATATGTTCAAAAAAGGATTGAGCCTGAAAGTATTCGAAAAAACGGCGGCTCTGCTGGCGGAGCACAGGTTCGCCCTCAAATGCTATTTCATGCTGAAGCCAACTCCCGGCCTCACCGACGAGGAAGCGGTGGCGGATATCCACGCCGCCATAGACTACCTGGATGGCGTGGGCAGATCGCTGGGCCTGCCGATCAACATGCATTTAAATCCTACCTACGTGGCC
>JAOUMU010000015.1 GCA_029881335.1 Nitrospinota bacterium
CATTCTTGGTATTATCCATATCAGCCCTCTTTTTGGTTTTTGTGAATAGTTTTGCAACTTATTACTTTTACCAGATCGAGGGCTACCTTCCTAAAATGTGCGAAAAATATTTTACGTTATCGAAAATTCACTCTGCGAACTGTTCGATCAACGGGGGAAGGTCAGCAGGATGAAGCATGGTGGCAGTAACTATCTGGCCGCGAGGAAGCTAAAAAGGGCGGGCCGATGGAGCGCCTGAAAATATTTCAGAAGAATAACTTTAATAACAAGATCCTGATGTTTCTTAGAATCACACGCGGCTGCAGGTAAAAACTTCTTATAAACTTTTTCTGCATGCTCAACATTGTTTTTTTGCTTAATCCAGTCGGAGTGAACACAGGATTCCACATGTTGTATTTTGTCCACCCGGATTCATCAAGAGTGCCATAGCTATTTACTGTGCGGTACTGCTCAGATCCCGGCATCGGGGTATTAATGGTAACTACCACATGATCCAATAAGATACTTTGGGCGTATTTGATTGTCTTTTCAATTGTTTCAACGGTTTCCCCTGGATGACCTATCATAAAGAAACCTTTGGTAACCATCCCCAGCTCATGGCACTTGGATACCACTTTTTCCACTTGAGAGAATTTTATATTTTTCTTTATCCGCTTCAGTATCTCCTCATCTCCACTTTCGATCCCCAAAGCCACATACCAGCATCCGCGCTGGCTCATAAATTCCAGTAGCGCGTCATCAACAGTGTCGACCCTTGACATGCAGCTCCAGGGGAAATCAAGGTTTCTTTCCCGAGCAAGCTCAAATATTTCATAGATTCTTTTTGGTTGCACCGTAAAAGTATCATCTACAAACGCTATTTCTCTTGCGCCGTATTTCTCTGTCACATGTTGTATTTCATCAACGATATTTTTCGCGCTCCGCATTCTTACCTTGCGGCCAAAGGTGGTGGTCTCACAAAAGGTGCATTTAAACGGGCACCCCCTGGAAGTTATTATGTTCACAACTGGACTTTTCTTGTAGTTGAATGGTGGTGGAGAATATATGCCAATATCCGGAATCATGTCATACGCGGGAAATGGAAGGGTGTCCAGATCCTCGATATACCTCCTGGCCGGATTAACTTTAATCTCACCTCCCTTTCTAAATGACAAGCCGCTTATTTCTTCGTGATTTCCATCAACCTCTAGACATCCTAGAAGTTCGACAAGAGTTTCTTCCCCTTCGTTGCGTATCGCATAATCAAATGCGTCATATTCCATCGGTTGCCCGGGTGACGTGGATACATGGGGCCCTCCTAAAATAGTAACAACATCTGGACTTATCTCTTTTGCGCACTTTGCCAGCTCAAGAGCTCTGTGGAAAGCCACCGTGGTTGCTGATATTCCTAGTACATTGTAACCATCCCTTTTCAACAATTGCGCTATGTCCTCCGGTTTCATTAGTCGGGCTTCAGCATCGATGGCATGAACCTCGATACCCTTTTCCCTGAGATAAGAGGCCAGCAAAAATATACCTAGCGGTATCTGGTTTCCACCAAAAAAACCAAGCCTTCCCCCATATCTTTCGAACTTTGAGATAGGGGGGTAAACCAGAAGAACCTTCGGAACGATACTCATAATGCTAGCAACGCCTCTATCGCTTATTGTTGTAAAATATCAGGACTCTTTGCACTGTAAAGCTCATAAAGAATAGCACTCCCTCGGCTAATATCTTTGAAAGATAGATATTAACTCCCATATATTTGTTGAGAGCTATAATGGACATGTAAGATAGGATCATGACGACCATTGTGAGAATAGTATATTTAATTAGTTCAGGGAATATACTTTCGTCAGACTTGAATACGGCCATCTTTACTATAATAAAGTTCAGAGCTCCGATAATGACCCTGCCGGCGATGATACTACCGAGCACTGAACCGTAGAGATAATATGAATAGCTAAATAGCGCCATGTCAGCCAGGGATGTGACCAAGGAGGCCAGTACGAACCTTAGAAAAACATAATATATTTTCAACGAATCCCAGAGTGGATTGAAGTGGGTTCCGCGATTCTGATTCTCATATATGGTTGTTATAGGAATTTCTCTTATCGGGACCCCCGAGTGTACCGCTTGTATCAGCATGTCCAATTCGAATTCGTAGCCATCGCTCTGTGAAGTAAGCATTTGCCTGGCAAATTCTGGTGTAATGACTCGAAGACCTGACTGGGTGTCTTTTAACAACCTGCCAACAAATCCAAGGAACACCCACCTTGTCATCTGGTTTCCAAAACGGCTTTTCCATGGAACATCACGGTCAAAGTCGCGTGCGCCGATGCATAGCGCTTCACTATTTTCCATGAAGGAATTGGCCAATGTCACGGCATCATCGGGCAAATGTTGACCGTCGGCGTCGATCGTCAATATGCCTGATATACGATCATAGCCCAGCAGAACATGGTTGAAACCTGTTTTCAGGGCTGCGCCTTTCCCCCTGTTGATAGCATGCCGGACCACGGTCACTTCCGGGCGGGCGTGAACAGTTTCAATAATATTTATGCTTGAGGCGCCATTGGTTCCATCGTCCACCACAACTATATTAATGATGCCTCGCGCTACCAGCCCCTCCACGACATCCAACAGCTTTTCATTTGGATTGTAAGCGGGAACGATGGCAATTATGGAATTCAGGTCATTTGTCATGGTATTAGCTAACCTGACTTCCATACGGAGATTCGATAGAGCGGGTATACCCTAGATAGTTGAGTCGCCATAATGGGTGTCATTCCTTTGTCCCGCAGATAGCTTTCCACCTGGGCGGCAGTATGATAATGATCTGGCGGCTTGCCATACCCACCGATAACTCGCGTGATTCGCGTGAAAATGTTTTCCGTTGGCAAAGACAGGAACATCCTCCCCTCCGAGCCCAGCCATTTCTTCATCAGCCGGACCGGAGATTCCAGTTTTTCAAAATGCTCCAGCACATCCGCCCCCACAATGGCGTCAGCTGTTTTTATATGCAATTGCTCATGATACAAATCCCCCTCCACCAGCGTAACATTGGGCAGCTTGTATTTATCCACCACCATTTGCGCATCCCTTGTATAAAGGTCCACGGCCACAACTTCCTCGAACAGGCTGGACAGCGTTGGAAGAAACACACCGGCGCCGCACCCAAAATCAACGCATATCCTTCTGTTGGAAACGTGCTCTACAATCATGTCGTGAATGATCTTTAGTCTGCGCCAGAAAAACGCCCTGGCCAAAGTATTGGTGTGATAATAAAGCTGTGGGATTCTATCACTATCATGCTCAATTTCCTTGTTCGGAACTCTATCGCTGTTGGCGCTTATTCCTTTCAGGAATTCAGGCGGTATGATGACAAATGACATAGCTATTAACCTGTGAATTCTACTCTAAGACTTTGGCTCTAAAGGCTCTTGTAAATGTGTATTGTGGACAGACCAGTTGGATCCAACGTGAGATTCATTCAGCGAAAACGCCAGCGACAGGATACACCGCATCAATTGGATAAACAAGGGTGTTATCTGGGCCATAATATATCCACCTTCCTTTACACAGAGCCTGTGAAGAGGCCGGGACATTCCTGACGAGCAGAATTATTCTGATCAAGGAAGACCACCGTGAAGCGGAAAATACGGGACCGGTCACCACCCCAACGAGAGAGCGTCGAGACACTTCCATAGAGGTCATGCCCCTATCTATCCTGGTTCCTCCTGGAGCCAGTCGCGAGCCGCCCCCACGGTTTGCATATGAAATCAATTACCCGCGCTCTGATATTTGCTGATACCCAGGCGCCACAGCATATACGCCAGCGCGAACACCACCACACCCACCAGGGGCGTCAGGTACTGGATGTATGGGTGGAACAAAAGCTGTGCCCCCCCCCGCGATAGAAAATAGTGGCTGGGATAGTAGTTAATGAACGCCAGGGGGAAAGCGATTGTCAAAAACAACTGCATACCCCAGTGGTATATCGAAATTGGGTAGAAGATCATTTCCTTGGAGCTGTACACCAGCATGTGCACCAGCGAACGGTTTCTGATGGTCCAGAAGCAGACCGCAGCCACCCCCAACCGCAGTCCTCCCTGGATCAGCACCGCGCCACCTATCACCACCGGCAGATACAACGCCTTGAGCAGGGTCCATTCCACACCAGAGCTTTTCGATCCAAAGTATAGCGCCGTTGTGCCGATGAAGAAGTGGGCCACCGTACTGATCTCGAATCCGCTGGCCAGTATCTGCATCAGCGGGCTGAGGGGGCGCACCAGCAGCCGGTCGAAACCGCCCGATATAATCTGGCCTTCAAAGTCGTTCAGGCTGCCGAACAGGACGGTGGTGACTCCCTGGCTGAACACCATCAGGCCATATAAAAACGCCATCTCCCCCAGGGTCCACCCAGAGATACTGCCAAACTTTGTGAGCACGATGACGATAACCCCCACCTGGGCCAGGTAGTAGACAAGAAGCGCCAGGAAGAGGAATAGGAACGAGGCCTTATACTCCATCCGCGCCCGGATCGACGCCACCACCAGAGTCAGGTATATTCCCAGTTCATCTCGCATTCCAATCTAGCCCCCCTGGATGATCAGTTTCTTCTGGGCCGCCTTCCACACCAGCGCGCTGACCAATCCCAGCGCCGCCACCCAGGCCCCCTGGAACAGGATAAACCCCATGGCTTCCCCATGGCCGATATGCCCGATGAATGTGGCGGTGGGGACGTATAGAATGTACATAAAGGGGATATAAGCCACCGCTGGCCGAATGAAGTCGGGAAAAAAGTCGAGCGGGATGATGCCACCGGAGAAGAGGGTGAACATGCCGTATTTCATCAGTTGAAAGCTGAAAGTCTCAATCACCCAGAATGCGATCATGGCAAAGAGCCAGTTCACCATGAAGTAGATCAGGTACCCCATGGTCCATGTCACAGCCAGCAGCATGTAGTTCACCGGGTCGCGCGGCAGGCTCACATCGAAGAATATCAGGCAGACGGCCAGGATAGGCGCCGCCCTGGTGAACCAGTGAAACATGGTACCGCCCACGTTTTCCGCCAAAGTCACGCCGAAGTAGTTGTACGGTTTTATCATATCCATGGCTATGTCGCCGGAGCGGATTTTCCCCATCACGCCCATGTCGTCCTGGCTCATGGAAATGCGGATTATCATGGCAAACACCGCATAGGAGACTATCCCCTCCATGGTGAAGCCGGAGCTGGCGGAAGCTTTGGAAGAATCGAAAATGTTCTTCCACAGCGACGTAAAGATGAATATGAACAATAGCCCGTTCACCACGCCCACGAAATATTCGAACTTGTAGGCCAGCTGTTTTTGGAACGACTTGAATGCGAACTTGAGGTACATAGTCACCGTTGGAAACCCCTCCAGCGCGTCGAAGAACAGCTCCTCGGCATCCACGGCCCTGGCCGCCGCTCTGTCAGCCATGGTCGGCCGCCTCCATATGATCCACGCCATGTTCGTATATAGCTTTCACCACATCCCCCACTTTCGGCTCATGGATAGACAGGTCCTTTACGCAATAGTCGCGGAACAGCGCGCTGATCACATCATTTAGCGCCGCGCCGCCATCCCCCTGGTATCGAAGCCATTTCTTGTTCGCCTCCGTCTTCATCTCCGTCAGGCCGATGGCCCCACTGATATCGGGATTATAGTCGTGGAACTCCACCTCCAGGATCTTACCGTTCATATGTTGGCTTTTCAAACGGTTGGTGGCGCCGTCCCAAGCGATTTTTCCCTTGTCTATTATGATGATCCTGTCGCAGAGCGCCTCGATATCGTCCATGTCGTGGGTGGTCAGGATGATTGTCACACCCTGCTCCTTGTTGATCTTTTTCAAAAACCTGCGGACATTATCCTTGGCGATGATATCCAGGCCGATGGTGGGCTCGTCCAGGAACATGACTTTCGGCCCATGCAAAAGCGACGCCGCGAGGTCCGCCCTCATCCTCTGGCCCAGAGACAGCTTGCGCACAGGCATTTTCATCAGCGGCCCCAGCTCCAGCCACTTGGAAAGCTCCGCCAGGTTCTGGCGATAGCGGGCCGGTGGCACCCGGTAGATTGCGCGCAGAAGGTCCAGCGAATCGGCCACCGGCAGATCCCACCAAAGCTGGCTTCGCTGGCCGAACACCACACCTATGTTGAAGGCGTTTTTCACCCGCTCCAGATAAGGAACCGTGCCATTGACCACCGCCCGCCCACCGGTTGGCGTCAGGATTCCGGTAAGCATCTTGATGGTAGTGGATTTGCCGGCCCCGTTTTCTCCAACATATCCCACGAACTCACCTGCGCGGATATCGAAGGACACGTCGTCCACGGCGCGAATCACGCTCGATTTGGTGGAGAAGAGGCTTTTGATCGATCCCAGCAGCCCGGCCCGACCCTCGGCTACAGTGAACTCCCGGCGTAAATCCTGGCAACGTATCAATACATCATCGTTCATAAGGGAGTCGAAATAGTTGTTAACACCGATGGGACCCTGGTCCCCTAGTCCGATGGCCGACCTATGGCCGGAGGATCAGAATCCACGTTTGTAATCAGAAGTGGCGCTCTCCACATTGGCGGCGTCGGAATCGAACTCGGTGGGCTGGGCGCCATCCATGAACACCTCGAAGATCACGTTTTCCCCCACAGCGCGGGTCAGCAGCCCCGTTTCCTTGTTTATCCTGGCGAAGACCACCCCTGGCGGAGGGGGAAAATCATTAACCGGCATTTCCGCAAAAACATTCTTCATGAAATCACTCCATATGGGGATGGCCATCCGGGCGCCTGTCTCCCGTCGGCCAATGGGGGAAGGATCATCCCGGCCAGTCCACACACCGGTCACCACATCGGGAGTGTAGCCCATGAACCATGCGTCCACACAGTCGTTGGTGGTGCCTGTCTTGCCTGCCAGCGGCCGTCCCTTCAGCATCGGCTTCAGGCTCCTGCCAGTGCCCTCCTGAACCACGCTTTTCATCATGTCAGCCACCTGGTACGCCACTGCGGGAGGGATGGCCTGGTGGGAGACCACGTCAGACTTATAGATAACCTCCCCCTCGCGGTTTTCAATCGATTTTATATAGACCGGCTCCATACGGATTCCCTGGTTGGCCAGCGCGCCATAGGCGAACACCATCTCCTCCAGCGTTACGGTGGAGGACCCAAGGGCCAACGAGAGGTTTGGGTCCATCTCGCCGGTGAACCCGAAATTGCGGGCGAATTCCGCCACGAATCTGGGGGTTATCTTTTCCAGCAGTTTTATGGTGACTATGTTGCGCGAATGGGTGATAGCCGTGCGCAAGGTAGTGGGGCCAAAGAACTTCTGCTCGAAATTCATCGGTTTCCACCCCTTGAACTCGGTGATGGCCCGGTTGAAAATGATCGGTGAGTCAATCATCACCGTGGCGGGGGTATATCCTTTCGTCAGGGCGGCCGTGTATATGATCGGCTTGAACGACGAGCCAGGCTGGCGGTAGGCCTGCACTGCCCGGTTGAACTTTGTCACCTCCGAATCATATCCGCCGATCATCGCCTTCACATGACCGGTCTTCGGGTCAATGGACATCAGCGCCCCCTGAACGTCCGGCGCCTGATATAGCTCCAGGGGCAAAAGCTTCTCTTCCGGCTTCTCTCCGGGCAGCATGTCCCCTTCCAGGATGCGGACCTGGATAATGTCTCCCGGCTTAAGCGTTTCCGAGGTTCTTTTCAACTTTCTGGCCCACCGGGAGTCTTGCTCAGGATCGAAATTATGGGCCCACTCCATGCTCTCCAGGGTGATGACCCCCTTCATATCCTTGAAGCTCACCAGAGCCCGATCCTTTTCCGCCGTCAACACCACGCCGGAAAGAATTCGGCCGGATGTGTAATATTCCTCCTGCTCCTCATACCCGGCCCGATCCGGGTTCAACGCGGTCCAATCCGGCCATTTTCCCTTTTTTATATCGGCGAATCCCTGGGGTCCACGGAATCCCAACCGCCGGTCCGCAACTTCCAGTCCCGAACGCAGAGCCTCGTCCGCCCACTCCTCCCATTTCAGGTCCAATGTGGTGCGCACCGTCAGACCCTCGCGATACAGGCCATGGGCGGAAAACTTTTTCTCCAATATCCGCCGCACATGCTCGGAAAACCATGGCGCCCTGTTCAGCGGCCCTTTGCGCGGCGCCAGCCGTATGGGGCTGGCCACCGCCTCCTCCATCTGGGCCTTGGTGATGATATTGGTATCCAGCATTCTGTTGAGCACATGGCCCCGGCGCGATATCGTCTTGCCCATATTGTTGTAGGGCGAGTTGGTCGACGGCGCCTTTGGCATTCCCACTATCATCGCCACCTCAGGTACACTAAGCTCGTTGACGCTCTTGCCGAAAAAGGTCAGGGCCGCCGCCTCCACTCCATAGGCGCCCTCCCCGTAATAAATATGGTTCAGGTATATCTCCAGTATCTCGTCCTTGGTATACGCCCGGTCAATACTTATGGAGAGAATCGCCTCCCGGAACTTGCGGACATAGGTGCGCTCCGAGCTTAGCAGCAGAACCTTGGCCACCTGCTGAGTGATGGAGCTGCCTCCCTGCACCACTCGCCCCGCCCTGTAGTTGGCCCAGGCCGCACGGATGATCCCCTCTATATTCAGACCGAAATGCTGGTAAAAGGTGGCGTCCTCCACGGCGATGGTTGTCTTGCGCAAAATTAGCGGAATGGCGTTCAGCGGGAGCAGCATACGCCGCTCTACGTAATATTCCGCCGCCAACTCGTCATTGGTGTCGTATATGCGGGTCACAAGGCTCGGCTTGTAGTAACGCAGAGATTCTATATCGGGCAGGTCCTCGCTGTACTTCACATAAAAGGTGTAGCCCACCGCGCCGCCCAGGATGGATGAAAGCAGGAATACCCAGAATGAAATCTTTGCCAGCAGCCAGAAAATGCGATGAGATAACTTCTTCTCCTCAGGTGGCGGCGCCCACTGCAAAGGCGTAGATTCCCCAAGCGGCTTGGGCCGGTACAAGAGTGAAGGATCCCTGTGGTATTTAGACATTCTTTCCCCTTGGGTCTTTCAATCCCATCTCATTCATTATCAACCGCAGATCCTTCCACGACTCAGCTTTGGCCGCAGGGTTGCGCAACAGGTATGACGGATGATATGTGGCCAGAAACTTCGCCCCCATGAAATCATGGAAACTGCCCCGCAGCTTTCCGATGGGCTCATTCTTTTCCAAAAGATTCCTGGCGGGCACAGCCCCCAAAGCGCATAAAAACTCCGGACGTATCATCTTCAGCTGTCTCATAAGGTATGGCATGCACTGAGCCGCTTCCTCCGGTAAAGGATCGCGATTCCCCGGAGGACGGCATTTCACAATATTGGCGATATACACATCACTTCTGCTCAGACCCATGGCCTGGATCATGTCATTCAAAAGCTTGCCGGCGCGCCCCACGAAAGGCTCGCCCAGACGGTCCTCGTCGGCGCCGGGCCCCTCGCCGATAAACATCAACCTGGCATTGGGATCACCCACTCCGAAAACCGTATTGATCCTGGTTTTCCCCAGCGCGCATTTCTGGCATTTTTCCACTTCCACCCTTATATCGTCCAGGCTGTTATCCCCGACTTTCGCCCCGGCGGGCATACTGGCAGAACGCTCCCTGGCCGCCTTCTTTTTGTTCAGTTTATTTAGCTTGGCTCTCATCTGATTCTTCCAATCATCACCCGTTACGGCCACCTGGTCATGCCCGTGGATTTTTAAGGTTTCCAGCCTCAACGCCAGATTCCGCAAAGCCTGTATATACACGACACTCATGACGCCTCGGGCTGTTCCATCGCCTGGCTGGCCCTCCATATGGCCGCCGCATGGTCAAGCACGGCCCCGGCCACCACATCCTTGGTGGCCCTGGCTATTTCGATCTTTTTTCCGTCACGAGTGAGCAGGGTCACCTCGTTATAGTCGGAGCCGAACCCGATGTCACCTCGGCTCACATCGTTTATCACTATCAGATCCAGGTTCTTTGCCATAAGCTTTTTCCGTCCAGAGGCCAGATGATCCTCCGTCTCCGCGGCAAACCCCGCCACCACCCGGTCACCCTTCTCCAGGGCCACACTGGCCAGAATATCGGGATTCTCTATCAGGTCCAGACGCATGGCGCTTTTCTTTTTCACCTTTTCCGCGGCTGGGCTCTCCACCCGATAGTCCGACACCGCCGCAGCCATCACCAGGATATCGCATCGTACGAACTCTTGCCGCACCGCCTCCTGCATCTCGACCGCCGTTTGCGCCCGAATCACCCTGATGCCCTCCGGCGTGCCGGTCCCCGGCAAGCTGGGTTCCATGTGCGCCGCCACCAGAGTCACCTCCGCCCCCCGACCAGCCGCCACCCGCGCCACTGCCAGGCCCATCTTGCCGGATGAGCGGTTGCCGATATAACGAACAGGGTCTATAGGCTCCTGGCATCCACCGGCCGTGACCAACAGCCTCGCGCCCGCCAGATCCTTCACTCCGCCCAGCTTTTCCATCACCGCAGCGAAGATGGTCTCCACGTCCTCCATCTTCCCTTCCCCTTCCTCACCGCAGGCCAGAGAGCCGGAGGAGGGACCGATGAACGTTACTCCCCGCGCGGCCAATGTACTGATATTGGACTGGACCGCCGGGTGTTTATACATTTGCGTGTTCATGGCCGGGGCCGCCATCACGGGGAGTCCGCAGGCCAGAAGCATGGAGAGGATCGAATCGTCCGCCACGCCATGGGCCAGCTTGCCCAAGGTGTTGGCCGTGGCCGGGGCGATGACCACCAGCCTTGCGCCACGAGAGAAGTTTATATGCTCCATCGGAGCCTGCCCCGACTGTGGAAATCCCGCCCGCAAAACAGGTAGCCCCGTGAGGGCTTCGAAGGTCAAGGGCGTAATGAACCTTTCGGCGGAGGCGGTCATGGCCACCTTCACCAGCAACCCGCGCTCCATCAGCCGACGGGCCAACAGGGCCGACTTATAAGCCGCCACGCTTCCGGTGACGACCAGGATTACGGTATCTTTCAATTTATGCCTGAAATTCGGTTGCAGTTCAATGCCGTATTATAACAAAAATGATTATTCGTCCCACAATTCCATTTTGTCCATAAATTGCCATATATTGTCTGATAGAAACGATGCGGGCCCGTAGCGCCGCACGGAAAACCAAATAGGAAGACGCCATGCCACTGGACGAAATCGAAATCATCAGTTACGCGCGCCGCTTTTTCAAGCGCGCCACCGGCAGCCACAAGGTCGCCCTGGGCATAGGTGACGATTGCGCATCCCTTCGTCCCGCCTCCGGTTATGAGGTTCTCGCCTCCACGGACACATTGGCAGAAGCAGTACATTTCCTGCGCGATCTCTCTACCCCGGAGGATATCGGGGCCAAATCGGTGCATACAGCCATATCCGACATCGCCGCCATGGGTGGCCGACCGTTGGCCCTTCTTTTATCAGTAAACTTGCATGACGTTGACCACGCCTGGATCTCCGCATATCTGCGCGGGGCGGGAAAGGCGGCCCGCCAGGTGGGAGCGCCGATCGTGGGTGGGAACGTTACCGCCGCCGCCTCCCTCTCTTTTACAGTCACCGCCCTAGGGGAGGTGAAAAAGGGGCTGCGAGTGGATCGCTCCGGGGCCCGGCCCGGTGACGCTGTGTACATAACCGGCTATCCGGGGGAGTCGGTCCTGGGGCTGGACCTGATGACTGAGCGGAAACGACGCTACTCACCGATGGAGAAACACCTGATCGACCGCCATCTGCTCCCCACGCCGAGGCTGGAATGGGGCAGATTGCTGGCAGAGCGGAAAATCGCCAGCGCCATGATAGATATTTCCGATGGGGTGGCGCTCGACTTTCGGCGATTAATCCAGGCCTCCGACACCGGGGGGCGGCTGTGGCTGGAGAAATTTCCCATATCAGCGGAGGCCATGGCGGTGGTCTCCAGGAACGGGGAGGAAGAGGCGCTATGCAGGATGATGACAGGAGGGGAGGATTACGAACTGCTGTTCACGGTCCGCCCGGCCAAGAGTGCCTCACTGGAAAGATTGATAAGAAACAGGAAGATGGTGGCTCATAAAATAGGAGAGATAACCAGGGAAAAAGGCAAGTTGGAAATTTTCGGCAAGGAAGGAAAAAGAGTTGATTTTCAGGTTGAAGGATGGTTACATAGATAGCAATATGCTTCCATTGAAATATTTGGGCGATAGGTGACATATACACCATATTGTGGGGGGAGTGGCAGCCCACACAACATGATGTATCTATCGATGTTTCTTGAAAGTATTTGCTGGGCTTTCCGGCAATCTTATTTTGAGTTCTTTTGTCGAAAGGAGTGGGGATGTTCTTTAAAAGCCTGGAAGTCAGAGGTTTCAAATCTTTTGTCGATCACACAAAAATAGAATTCGAAAGCGGGATCACCGCCATCGTGGGACCAAACGGCTGTGGCAAAAGTAACATCGCTGACGCCATGCGCTGGGTGCTGGGCGAGCAGTCAGCCAAAGTATTGCGAGGATCGAAGATGGAGGATTTCATCTTCAATGGTTCGGCCCACCGAAAGCCTACCGGATTCGCCGAGGTAACTATGACCATTTCCAACGAAAATGGCGCCGTATCCACCGCTCCCTACTCCGAATATCCGGAGATCAGCGTCACCCGCAAATATTACCGTAACGGCGATTCCGATTATTTCATCAACAAGGTTCCCTGCCGACTGAAGGATATCGTAGACATCTTCCTGGACACTGGCGTTTCAGCCAGGACTCTTTCCGTGATTGAGCAGGGCCAGGTGAACCGGCTGATCAATTCCAAACCGGCGGACCGCCGCGTGTTCATAGACGAGGCGGCCGGGATCATGAAATATAAGCTGCGCCGCAACGCCGCCCGCAGCAAGCTGGAACTGAGCCAGCAGAACCTTTTGCGTATCAAGGACATAATCGCCGAGCTGGAGCGGCAGCGCTCCTCGCTGAACCGCCAGGCCAAAAAGGCGGAGCGATACAAGACATACAAGGCGGAGGTCAAGCACCACGCTCTGTTGCATTACGCAGGTGAATTCCAGCGCCTGAACTCGCAAATTCGCAGCCTGGAGAATAGCCTGGAGGGGCTGAGGGAGAATGAGGCCGCCGCCGCCGCCCAGTTGGGCGCCGTCCGCAATAAGCTGGAAACGGCTAACGTGAAGGTCGCCCGCCAGGAGAAGGAGATCTCCTCCATCCGGGAGGAGAAGGGCGCCATGGAGTCCGCCATGGAAAAGAACAACCAGCACCGCTCCTTCCTGACCACCCAGGTGGAGGAACTGGTCGAAAAAAGAAACCTGGCCCAGGCGGAGATAGTCCAGGTGGAAAAGAGCATGGGAGACGGTGATGCTTGCATAGTCCACCAAAGGGAGGAACTGACCACCATAGAGGCCGCTCTGAAGGATAAGGCGGAGCAGGCCACCATATTGCGCGCCGAACAGCAGGCCGCCGGGCAGGGGCTCGCCGGAATGGAGAAGGAACTATCCGAAGGGACCCGCGCCACCATGGCCCTCATGGAGGAGGTCTCCACCCTTAAGAACGAGCAATCCTCCATCAAGGCAAGGCTGGAGATGGCGGTCTCCCGGGTGGCGAACCTGGGAGAAAAGGAGAGCCGCATGGCCAGGGCAATGGAGGATGGGAGCGGAAAATTGGGCGCCGCCCGCCAAGCCCACGATAGCTGCGCCACTGAAAACGAAGCTGAGCAGAAAAACGTTGCAGCTCTCACCGCGCAGATGGAGGAGCTTTCCACCGCGATAAGCGAAACATCGGAAAGACTGCGGGCCGTCTCGGAAAATATCGCCGTGGACCAGTCCAGGCTGGAGTCATTGCTGGAGCTGGAGCGCAACATGGAGGGCTACGGCAAGGGTGTCCGGGCGCTGATGAAGCTGAAGCAGAAGGGTGATGAATCCGCCTCCGGAGTCACTGGGCTGGTGGCCGAGCATATGACCGCCCCGGCCGGGATGGAAACCGCAGTGGCCGCCGCCATGGGAGGCCGCCTGGAAGCGGTGATCGTCGACGGCTTTGAGAGCCTTAAAAAGGCGGTGGACGCCCTGAACCATGGTGATCTGGGTTCCGCCGGATTCGTCGTCTCCTCCGCCTCGGCCGCGCCAAGGGAGCAGACGCCCTTGCCGGATCATCCGGCCATCAAGGGAAGGGCCACCGATTTTATCACGGCGGACCAAGCCACCTCCAGCCACCTGGTTGCCGCATTGGCGGACACGTTGGTTGTGGATGGCTTCGATAACGCATTGGAGATATGGCAAGCCAATCCCGGGTTTTTTACCCTCATCACCGTGGCGGGAGAGGCGATAGACCGCACGGGATTCGTCACTGGCGGCCCAGGGGGCTCCGGAGTGGCTGGGCTGGTTTCCCGCAAGAGGATAATAGAGGAACTGCAGACGGCGCTGACCGTGAAAAGGAATGAGAAGCAGACCCTTTCCAGCGATAAGGAAGAAATGACAGCCGCCATGGCCGCGTTGAAACAAAAGCTGGCTGACAGCCAGGCCCAGGCCCGCAAGCTGGAGCTGGAGACTGTGCGGCTGACCAACGAAATCAGGAAGGCTGAAGCGGAGATTAAACGAGAGGAGGAAGCACGCCAGGCCGTGTTGGCGGAAGTGGAGCAGTTGAAGACGGATAGAGAAAAGCTGACCGACACCCTGCAGGAGAAGGATGGGAAAATCGAGGCTCTTATGGCCCGCAAGGGGGAGATAGATTCCGCCAACGAATCGGCCCGCGCAAAGATCGCCCAGGCCCGCGCCACCCTTGATGAAATAGTCCACCGGGTCCGGGACAAGGAGGTGGAGGCCACTGAACTGAAGGGAAAACTCTCCCACGTCCAGCTGGACATCAAGAGAATGGAGGACATCAAGGCGGCGGATATAGTGCGGGTGCAGCGGCTGAAGGATTCGATAGCCGACTCGGACGCCAAGGAAGCCAAGATGAAGAGCTCCACGGAATCGATTCTGGCTGAAAACGGAAAAATCGCCAGGGATATAGACTCCATATCCACCCGTATATCCGCCAAGACCGATGAACTGAATGAGATGTCCGCCGAGACCGAGGCTTTGAGCGAGAGTATTTCCCAGCTTTCCGGGAGGGTGGAACAACTTCGCGGTGAGGTTTCCGAAGCTGCCCTGAAGAAATCGGAATCGGAAATGCGCTCCGGCAACGTGGTGGAGAAAGCGGATGTGGAGTTCAATATCCCCGTCGATGACCTCTCCTCCACATCCACCCATGAGGTGGACATGGCGGAGAATGAAACCAGGCTGACTTACTTGCGGGGCCAGCTGGCCAGGATGGGTGACGTGAATATGAGCGCCATTGAGGAATTCGAGCAGATCGAGGAGCGGTTCACATTCCTTTCCGCCCAGCGCGACGACCTGGAGTCTTCCATCGTCACTCTGCACAAGACAATCGAGAGCCTCAACGCCACCACCAACAAGCTGTTTAGTGAAACATTCCAGATCGTTTCCGCGAATTTCGAGAAGATCTTCAAGCGGCTTTTCGGAGGGGGCAACGCCCAGATGACCCTGGTGGAGGAGGAAGGCAAACCGGAACCGGGAGTGGAGATTTTCGCCCAACCCCCAGGAAAAAAGAACCAGAGTATCACCCTGCTCTCCGCCGGGGAAAAGGCCATGACCGCCATCTCCCTTCTCTTTGCCGTGTTCCTCTCCAAGCCCTCCCCCTTCTGCCTGCTGGACGAGATCGACGCCCCGCTGGACGAGGCGAACATCGGTCGTTTCCGCGACTTGCTGGGGGATATGCAGGAGAAGACACAATTCATCATCATCACCCACAACCAGAAAACCATGGGATTCGCCGACAGGCTGTACGGCATAAGCCAGGAGGAGGATGGAGTGTCCAAAGTGCTGGCGGTGAACCTGAAAGACGAGCGGCCCCATACCTTAACTGCGGCTTGATCTGATCATGAACTGATTACGACCTGCACGGGGTCCCGAATATGGGCCCCGTTTTTTTTCTTCCGAGTGAAGCGGTCTCCCGCTAATTGGCGCCCATCCCCCTTAGCAACAGGCCAATAGACACTACCAATCCCACGATCACCCACAAAGCAATCAATACAATAAAGAGGGCGCGCAACCCCTTGGCGGGATCCTTCGGTTCCAGGATGTTTATCCTTTTTGACACCGGACCCCAGCTTAGAAGGAGAAATATCACCATCCCTGTCACCAGCGCCGTGACGATGACCTGCCAATCGTGAGTCTGCTTGTCCATTAGAATCAGTATACATTAGGGTCTGTCTCAGACCACTGATAATAATTATGCCGATTACTTGCTTTTTGGACCTCTGGGACCGAGATTCTAAATAGCGGTAAGGGATTTTGTTCCAGGGCCAAGGCGCTGTCCCCCTCAGGAGGGGTCGCGGAGCGGGTATATTGGCTGATATTGGATGCTGAACGAGATGACAGCGTGAGTTTCTTTTAAGCTCTAAACTGTCGGATGGGCGTGGGGCCAACATGGAAAAGGATGGATTTGGTTATTCCGAAGTCCACTTGGTGGTACGGACCAGGTCTGTTTTCGCCTGTTTTTTGCACTGGATGATGTTTTCGGCGGTGGTCACGTTAGTGGTCACCGGTTTTTATATCGGGTGGCCTAACTTCTATTTTGGAACGGGCGAGGCGTACCAGGCCTTCGCCATGGCGAACATGCGTTACTACCATTTCCTGGCCGCCGCGGTTCTGATTGTTTTCGTTCTCGTCCGGGGCTACCTGGCCTTCACACCCTCGTGCAACCGGGATATAAAGCAGTTTGTACCTACATGGAAAAACATCGTGGGCGCTTATCGGCTGGCCATTTATTTTCTGACATGGCGCGGCCCTCACGCCGAATACCGGTTCGTCAATCCCCTGGGTGGCTTGGGGGTGTTCATGATGGTTGTGTGTATGCTTATCCAGATGGTCACTGGATTTTTGATGTATCTGCCCGGCGCGGATATCACCACCTGGTGGTGGGCCATGGGTTCCTGGCTCGATTCACTGCTGGGTGGTCAACAGACCATCCGCCTGACCCATCATGTGACCATGTACATACTCACCTTTTTGGTGATCATACATGTGTATATGCAAGTAGTTAAATCGACTCTCTTTACGGAGGCGGACATCGCTTCCATCATCTCAGGATACAAGATATTCCCCATCTCCCACATTGGCCACTTCGGCGATGTATATGGAATGCACATCGACGAGAAACCGCCCAGCGAGGAGAAGATGCGCATGGAGTCTACACCGATGATTGAGGCGGTGGAGAAATGATAGGAATCATAATGCTGGCGAGCCATCCAGGACCCCAAGTGGAGTGGCGCCGGGGTGTCGATAAAAACCCCGTGGCGCTGGTCCCCACAGGCGGAGGATGGAGCCGGACATAGGGAGGACGGCATGTGTAAGACTTTTGGGCAGGCCACCGGATTGGGCCCGGACACCGATCGCCTGTCAATCCTGAACTCATTGGACCGCCGGGAGTTCATGGGCTTTTGCCTGAAAGTGGCGGCTGTGCTGGGACTGAGCGCAAGCTATGCGCCCAAAATCGCCGAGGCGATAGAGGCTGGCGCCAGAAAACCATCGGTGATATGGCTCCATTTGGCCGAATGCACCGGCGACTCCGAAGCCTTTATCCGCAGTACATACCCCTCCACCGAGGAGTTGATACTAAACGTTCTGTCCGTGGACTATCACGAGACCATTATGGCCGCCGCAGGGCATCAGGCGGAGTCCGCGCTGGAGCAGGCCATGAAGGATAACAGAGGTAAATACATAGCCGTCTGCGAGGGCGCCATCCCCACCGGTACGCCCCCCGGGCCGGCGGGGAAGCCGGGCGCTTTTCTGACCATCGGCGGCAGGACCGGGATCGATATCGCCCGCGAAGTGTGCGAGAACGCTTTTGCCGTCATGTGCGTGGGCACATGTTCCTGCTTCGGAGGAGTTCAGGCCCAGCGGCCCAACCCCACCGGCGCCATGGGTGTGGAGGACGCTATCGGCGTGCCCACCCTGAAGATTCCAGGATGCCCGCACAATGTTGTCAACTCAGTGGCCGCCATTGTCAACTTCCTGTTGCTGGGCTCGCTGCCAAAAACCGACAAGCTGGGACGGCCGCTTTTCGCTTTCGGCAAGCGGATCCACGACCACTGCCCCCGACGGGCGCATTTTGACGCGGGCCAGTTTGTGGAGAAGTTCGGGGACGAGGGCGCCAAGAACAACTGGTGCCTGTACAAGGTGGGGTGCAAGGGACCGCAGACCTACCACAACTGCTCGCTGGTGGAATACAACGATGGAACCAGCTGGCCTATCAAGGCGGGGCACGGATGCATCGGTTGCTCCGAGCCGCGGTTCTGGGACAATATGCAGCCCTTCTATGAGAGGTTGCCGAACGTAATACTGCCTGGCGTGGAAGCTGGCGCGGATAAAGTGGGCTTTGCCCTGGTGGGCGCGGCGGCGGCGGGCGTGGCGGCCCACGCCGCGTGGAGTTTCGCCAACAGGAAGAAATTTGACCCGACCCTGGCTCTGAAGGATGCAGATGAGGCGCCTGCCAAGGCTCCATCCAAGACTGCCGGGGAGGATGATACAACGGAATAACGATCAGGCTAGGAGACGACCATGGGCTCAAGACATGTAATCGATCCAATCACAAGGATCGAAGGGCACTTAAGAATCGAGATCGAAGTCGAAAACGGCTCGGTCAAGGACGCCTGGAGTTCCGGCACCCTGTGGCGCGGCTTCGAGGTGTTCCTGAAAGGACGCGACCCGCGAGACGCATGGATCATCACCCAGCGGGTCTGCGGTGTATGTACAGAGGTGCATGCTCTGGCCTCTGTCAAATGCGTGGAGAACGCCGTCGGGATCACCATCCCGGATAACGCCAGGATCATACGCAATCTGGTCCATGGCGCCCAGTATATCCACGACCACCCTGTACACTTCTATCACCTGCACGCGCTGGACTGGGTGGATGTGGTCTCCGCGCTGAAGGCGGACCCGAAGGCCACCAGCGAGCTGGCCAACAAGATCAACCCAAACTCTCCGGACAGCGGACCTGGCGACTTCAGGATCGTGCAGGACAAGCTGAAGAAGTTTGTGGAGGCGGGGCAGCTGGGACCCTTCACCAATGGCTATTGGGGCCACCCTGCCTACAAGCTGTTACCGGAGGCGAACCTGATGGCGGTGGCGCACTACCTGAAGGCGCTGAGGCTGCAATCGAGGATCGCCCAGCTCCACGCCATTTTCGGCGGAAAGAATCCGCATATCCAGACCTACGCCGTGGGCGGAGTCACCTGCGTGGGCGACATGAACGCGGACCGGATCAGTGAGTTCAAGTACATTGTCCAGGAAGCTCGGGATTTCATCAATAACGTCTACATTCCGGACGTGATAGCCGTTGCGCCTTTCTACCTGGATTGGGCGGGGATCGGCGGCGGATTGAAGAACTACTTATCCTATGGCATGTTCCCCGGCAAGGGGGGCACGGAGCCGGACAACCTCTGGTTCCCCCGCGGGATAATTATGGATCGCGACCTGACCAAGGTGCACCCCGTGGATGAGGCCAGTATCACGGAGGACGTGACCCACTCCTGGTTCAAATACGGCGGTGGCTCTCCCCTGAATCCCTCCGAAGGGGAAACGGACCCATGGTACACAGGAGTGGAGACCGCCACCGATGGCAAGTACTCCTGGTTGAAAACCCCCAGATATGACGGCCATCCGATGGAGGTGGGGCCGCTGGCGAGGATGTTGGTGAACTTCGTCTCCGGACATAAGGAGACGGTGGAAAACGTCAGCTTCCTGCTAAAGACCCTCGGAGTCGGGCCGGAGGTGCTATTCTCCACCCTGGGACGCACGGCCGCGCGGGCCATAGAGACCAAGATCGTGGTGGAGAAGATCGATAGCTGGCTGGATGAGTTGCTGGCAAACATCAAGAAAGGTGATCTTGACACCTTCACCGACTTCAAGATGCCCGACAAGGCAAGAGGCTTTGGCATGACCGAGGCGCCCCGAGGGGCCCTGGGACACTGGGTAGAGATCGAAGGCGGAAAGATCAAGAACTATCAGCTGGTGGTACCCAGCACGTGGAACGGGTCACCTCGTGATGGCAAGGGGCAGCGCTCCGCTTTCGAGGAGTCGCTCATCGGCACGCCGGTGTCGGATCCGGAGAAACCTTTGGAGGTGTTGCGCACCATCCACTCTTTCGACCCATGCATAGCTTGCGCCGTGCATGTCATCGATAAGGATCGAGACGAGACCTACACAGTTCGGGCGGTGTAAGGAATAAACGGGAGACGGCAAATGTCAGTCGCATCGGGCATATCGGGCCAGAAGAAGATGCTGGTTTACACCCGCAACTTCTCAAACCGCCTGATCCACTGGGTCACCTTCTTCGCGGTGCTAGTTCTGATGGTCACCGGATTCTATATCGGCTACCCCACCGCCCTGTACGGCTATGGGGAGGCGTATGACGAGTTCACCATGGCCTATATCAGGTATATCCACTTTCTTGGCGCCATGGTCCTGGACGTAACGCTCTTCATATGGTTCTACCTGGCGTTCTTTAGCATGTATCACAAGTACTGGAAGGACATGATCCCGACGGCCTCGACTATCTTCGGGGCGATTCGCGTGGCCCGATGTTACTTCAACTTCGAAAAACCCCCATTCTATCGCCGGTTCGACCCACTGGATGGCCTCTTGTTCCTGGTGCTGATCCTCCTTATGGTTCTCCAGATGCTCACCGGGTTCCATCTCTACGTCCAGGGCCTGGCCCCGGACTATTGGTGGGCCAAGGTCATCCACCTGGGAACGGACTGGCTGGTTCCACTGCTGGGCGGCAGCCAGGGTGTGCGGTTGACTCATCACATGATGGAATGGGTCATGGTGGCGGGAATCATTGTCCATGTTTATTTACAGGTGGCCAAGACCATCATGTGGCAGGACGGGCATATCGTTCAGATCGTGGGAGGATATAAATACCGGGATGTGGATTGATTTGGTCCAGCGCTAGATTTCGATAAACAAAAGAACCCTCATGCCGGACTTGATCCGGCTTATCTCCACCTGATCGGGGTGACCGTTCCAGATTCCGGATCAACCCACTAGTGGGCCCGGAATAACAGAAAAGGAAGGTCCGCTTTCCTCAAATAACCTAGCCCGTCACCTCGGTCCAGCTCAGTTATATTGAAATCCCATTTCAATATAACCTATACTGAAAGTCGAAAGACCGCCCGCCCAACGGGACGGCCAAAATAGAAAGGCGCGTCATGGAATGTGTTTTTTGGACCCTTCTGCTAATGGCCGTCGTATGGATCTGCGCATACCACCGCCTTTCCGCTCCCGTCTCTTCTGTGGCCGTGGCCGCGGCCATTTTAATGTGGAGCGTTTTCAGCGGGGGATCGGCCATCATCATAATCCTCACCTGGTTGGCGTTCCTGGCGGTGGCCATACCCATGAACATGCCGGACTTGAGGAAAAGCTACATCACCATCCCCGCCTTCCGCTTCTTCAAGAAGGCTCTCCCCTCCATGTCCGCCACGGAAAAAGAGGCTCTGGAGGCTGGAACAGTCTGGTGGGACGGCGATATTTTCAGCGGTAATCCGGACTATGCCAAGCTCAGATCCTTCCCGGACCCGAAGCTGACTGACGAGGAAAAGGCCTTCCTTGAAGGCCCGGTGGAAAAGCTTTGCTCCATGCTCGACGACTGGGAAATCACAGACAAGACCCAGGACCTGCCCCCGGAAGTTTGGGCGTTTATAAAGGAAAAGGGCTTTTTTGGGATGATCATCCCGAAGGAATATGGAGGCCTCCACTTCTCCGCTTTCGCCCATTCAGAGATTGTCATGAAAGTGGCCAGCCGCAGCATGACAGCGGCCATCACGATAATGGTGCCGAACTCCCTGGGTCCAGCGGAACTGCTGATGCACTACGGCCTGCAAGGGCAGAAGGATCACTACCTACCCCGCCTGGCCAGAGGGGAGGAGGTGCCATGCTTCGCCCTCACCGCCCCATCCGCCGGCTCCGACGCCGCTTCCATCCCGGACATAGGCGTGGTTTGCACCGGGGATTTCAATGGCCAAAACGTCACTGGCCTGAGGCTGACATTCGACAAACGCTACATCACCCTGGCCCCGGTGGCCACCGTTGTGGCCCTGGCTTTCAAGATGGTGGATCCGGACCATATCCTGAGCGATAAGGAAGATATCGGCATCACTGTGGCCCTGGTGCCCACGGATATCCCCGGAGTGGAAGTCGGCGCCCGCCATGACCCGTTGGGCACCCCGTTTATGAACGGCCCCGTCCGTGGAAAGGATGTCTTCATTCCGATAGACTACATCGTGGGAGGAGAGAAGATGGCGGGGCATGGATGGACCATGCTCATGCAAAGACTGGCCATTGGTCGCTCCATCAGCCTGCCTGCGCTTTCCACAGCCGCCGCCAAGGTTTCCAGCCGATGGACAGGCGCCTACGCCAGGGTCCGCCGCCAGTTCAAGATGCCCATCGGCAAGTTCGAGGGGATCGAGGAGAAGCTGGCTTCCATAGCGGGGCTGTCATACATGATGGACGCCACTCGAAGGATGACCGTGGGCGCTGTGGATCTGGGGGAGCGACCGGCAGTGGTCTCCGCAATGGCGAAATATAACCTCACAGAGTATATGCGCCGCATTATCAACGACGCCATGGACATCCACGGAGGTTCCGGGATTATCCAGGGACCGAGAAACCTCTTGGCCCATCCTTATAAGGCCCTCCCCATAAGCATCACTGTGGAGGGGGCCAATATACTGACAAGGACTCTTATCGTCTTCGGCCAAGGCGCCATCCGATGTCATCCATATGTGCTAAAGCAGATGATGGCCGCCCAGGAAAAGGATGAGATGAAAGCACTGGATGATTTCGACGAGGCCTTTTTCGGGCACATATGGTTCTCTATCAGTAACGCCTCCAGGGCGCTTTTCATGGGGCTCACCGGCGGTGTGTTCACCACCGTGGGGTCCGGTCCCCTAAAGAATTATCGCCAAAGGATAACCAGGCTCTCCGCCGCCTTCTCTTTCACGGCGGACATGGCCATGTTCACCATAGGAGGGGCGCTGAAACGTAAAGAGAGCATTTCCGGCAGGTTCGCCGACGCCTTCTCACACCTGTACATGGCTACCGCGGTGATCAAGAGATATGAAGCCGATGGCGCCCCATCGGAGGATAAACCCCTGGCCCAATGGGCTCTGGACCATTGTCTGTCATCAGCGCAACAGAGCCTTTGGGGGATTATCGACAACCTCCCTGCACGCCCCGCCGCATGGCTGTTACAGCTGATTCTCTTCCCACTGGGCAAAACTCTCCGCGCTCCTTCGGACAAATTGGGCCACCAGGCCGCCTCCACCATCCTGGCCCAATCCGCCGCCAGGGATAGGCTCACCGCCGGGATCTTCCATAGCGGGCATCCCACCGACGCATCCGCCAAGCTGGAGGAAGCGTTCGGGATGGCTCTTCTGGCAGAGGCGCCGGAGAGAAAAATAAATGACGCCGTCCGGACCGGAGCCATAACTTCCACGGACCCGGAGGGCAGGGCCGCAGAGGCCATGAGCCAGGGGCTTGTCACCCAGGAGGAGGTGGACCTGATCGCCAGGGCGGACCAACTGCGACGTGAAGTGGTGGCGGTGGACGATTTCCCGCCGGAGCATTTCCATGGCCGGTAAAATTCCGAAAGCCGGGTACCAGGCCCCGGTTTATATAGTGGATGGAGCCAGGACTCCCTTCATCAAGGCCCGCGGCAAACCTGGGTCATTCACCGCGGCGGACCTGGCCCACGCCGCTGGTCGGCCCCTGCTGGCCAGGCTGGCGGACAAGGTACCCCCGGTCGCTTTTGACCATGTCATCCTGGGCAACGTGATGGCTGGCCCGGATGAAGCCAATATCGCCCGGGTGGCCTCCTTGCGGCTTGGTTTTGGTAACAAAGTCCCCGCTTTCACTGTCCATCGCAACTGCGCATCCGGAATGCAGGCTGTGGATTGCGCGGCGCTGGAGATAACTACCGGCCGGGCGGACCTGGTGTTGGCGGGCGGTGTCGAGGCGATGAGCCACGCTCCTCTGCTCTGGAGCCGTCAGATGGCCGGATGGCTTGGGGATTTGTACAAGGCTCAGGGAGTTGGCAAAGCAGCCGCCTTTGCCCGGCTTCGCCCATCCATGCTAAAACCTGTGATCGGCCTTCTGCTGGGCTTGACTGACCCTATCGTGGGGTTGAACATGGGGCAAACCGCCGAGGAACTGGCCCACCGTTTCGGGATCACTCGCGAGGAAATGGACAGGTTCGCCATGGAGAGTCATATGGGCCTGGCCCGCGCCCAGGATGAAAAGCGCTTGGCCGAAATTGAGCCCCTTTTCGATGCAAAAGGTAAGGTGTATATACAAGATGATGGCCTGCGGCGCGAAACCACATTGGAGGCCCTGGCGAAATTAAAACCCGCTTTCGACAAACCCTTCGGCGCCGTGACCGCCGGCAACAGCGCCCAGATCACTGATGGCGCCGCATGGTTGGTTGTGGCAAGCCAAAAGGCAGTGGAAAAATACGATCTGCCCGTGCTGGCCCAGCTCCGTCATACCCGTTGGGCCGGGGTGCCGCCGGAGCATATGGGCCTGGGCCCGGCAAACGCTATGGCCTTGCTGCTGGTGGATATGGAGTTGAGCTCGGAGGATATCGGCCATTGGGAGATTAACGAGGCTTTTGCCGCCCAGGTGCTGGCGGTTATGAAGGCCTTCGCCGATCCCGGCTACCTCCGGAACGAAGCCGGGGTGGATGCCTCCTTCGCGCCGATCCCCCGTGAAAGACTGAACGTGGACGGCGGTGCCATCTGTATCGGCCACCCCGTAGGCGCCAGCGGCGCCCGTATAATCTTGAGAGGAGTCCACAACATGAGGCGGCATGACGATAAATATGGTGTGGCCAGCCTCTGCATCGGCGGTGGCCAGGGCGGCGCTGTGCTGCTGGAGAGGACGACCACGTGAGCGGCGATTACAAGCACTGGAATATCGAGATAGACGCGGATCGGATCGTCTGGCTGGGGATGGATGTGGAGGGAAGCTCGGTGAATGTCCTCTCCTCCACTGTGATGGAGGAACTGCGGCTGGTTATCGGCGAGATAGAAAAAAGCCCTCCGGCAGGATTGATTCTACATTCATTGAAAGAAAACGGATTTATCGCTGGGGCCGATGTGAAAGAATTCACCCAGGTCAAGGACGAGATGGAAGCCTTCGAGAAGATCCGCAAGGCCCAATCACTCTTCGACCATATAGAAAACCTGGCGTTTCCTACTGTGGCCATGATCCATGGCTTTTGCCTGGGGGGCGGGCTGGAGCTGGCCCTCTCCTTCGATCATAGGGTGGCCTCCAGCCACAAGTCCACCCGGCTTGGTTTCCCGGAAGTGCTGTTGGGCATCCATCCCGGCTTCGGGGGCTCTGTGCGATCCACGCGTATCATGGGCGGGCTGGAGGCTATGACGATGATGCTCACCGGCAGGACCATGGATGGGAGCAGAGCGAAAAAGCTGGGGCTGGTGGATCATTGCGTTCCCTTGCGGAACCTGAAGACTGCGGCTCTTGCCACGGTCAAGGGCGCTCCCGGCAGGATCAAGGCTCCTCTTCTTGGCAGGCTGTCGAACCTTCCTGGCCTCCGGGCGCTGGTGGCTGTGAAGCTGGAAAAGGAAACCGCCAAAAAAGTCCTAAAGAAACACTACCCCGCCCCATACGCGCTCATCGACTTGTGGCGGGACCAATACGGCGACCAGAGAAAGATGATGGTGGGGGAGGCTCGTTCTGTGGCCAAACTGGTAGTCAGCCCCACGGCGCAAAACCTCATCCGCGTCTTCATGTTGCAGGAGCGGCTGAAGTCATCCGGTGATGGTGAAAAGTTTAATCCGGCAAGGGTCCACGTGATCGGCGCCGGAGCGATGGGGGGCGACATCGCCGCATGGTTGGCGTTGCGCGGATACAAGGTTACGCTTCAGGATACGGAAACCGGCCGTGTGGCCCCGGTGATCAAACGGGCGCATGCTCTCTTCATAAAGAAACTTCGTAATCCCAGGCTGATAAGCGCCGCCATGGACAGGCTGGCGCCGGACGTGGCGGGCATGGGTGTGGGCGCCGCCGATATAGTCATAGAGGCTATCTTCGAAAACCTGGAGGCTAAGCGGAACCTGTATTCCAGGATTGAGCCTGCGATGAAACAGGATGCCATCCTAGCCACCAACACCTCCAGTATCATGCTGGAAAAGCTGGCCGAGGGGCTGGCACGCCCAGAGCTTTTTGTGGGGCTTCATTTTTTTAATCCCGTGGCGATGATGAAGCTGGTGGAAGTGGTCAAGGGCCCGGCCACCAGCCCCCAGGTGGCCACCATGGCCGCCTCTTTCGTAAGGGCTATGGACAAGCTGCCGCTGATTGTCAATAGCGCTCCAGGGTTTCTGATAAACAGAATCCTGACCCCATACCTGTACGAGGCTATGAAGCTGGCTTCGGAAGGAGTCCCCATCTCCGTGATCGACAAGGCGGCGGTGGACTTCGGCATGCCGATGGGACCTGTGACCCTGGCCGACGCGGTGGGGCTGGATATATGCCTTTCTGTTATCAATATCCTGGGCGCGGACTTTGCCATGGAGGAACCGGCGGATCTGGCGCGCATGGTAGGCGCTGGCAAGTTGGGGAAAAAATCGGGCTCCGGTTTCTACCAATACAAAGATGGAAAGCAGATATTGCCAATCATCCCCGCCGGCTATTCCCCACCCGCGGACCTGACGGACCGGCTGACGCTTCGGATGGTGAACCAGTCTGTGGAATGCCTGCGCCAAGGTATCGTGGAGGACGCGGACCTTTTGGACGGGGGCGTGATATTCGGGACAGGCTTCGCCCCGTTTCGCGGTGGCCCCATTAACTATTCCGCTGGCAGGGGCCATGTCGACGTGGTGGAGACTTTGCGTCAACTGGCCGAAAAGCACGGCCCCAGGTTCGACCCGGACCAAGGGTGGGATGCGATAATATCGGATAAACAGTGACTTCCACCAGCAATACCCAGCCAGAGGATAGCGACGACGCCGCCCATTACATAGCCGGAAGAGCCGCCACCACCCGGCTGATCTGCATGCCATCGGAGACCAATGCTTCCGGCGATATATTCGGCGGGTGGATAGTATCCCAGATGGATCTGGCCGGGGCCATAGTGGCCTGTCATCGGGCAAGAGGGCGCATTGTCACTGTCGCGCTCGACTCCGTTCAGTTCCATCATCCTGTTCTGGTGGGGGACGTTATAAGCTGTTTTGCCACGGTCTCTAAAGTGGGACGGACCTCGATCACCATCGACATCGAGGTGTACGCCGAAAGGTATACGGATTGCGTGATCAAGGTGACGCAGGGGACGGCGGTGTATGTGGCCGTGGATGAAAACCGCAAACCCCGTCCGGTGGACCCGCCCCCGGAACCGAATAAATAGATGTAGCGGACAGGATTCATGGATCTGGTCGAACAAAAAATATTCACGGGTCTGCGCCACCCGTGGGAGACCTCCCGGGTGGAAGCGGTGAAAGCCCTGACCCGGAATATTCTGCCCCAGGGCAGGCCCGCCCGCGTGCTGGACCTGGGATGTGGTGACGGCTACGTGGCCGAACAGGTGTTCGGTGGCTCACCGGAGGTGACGGCGGCGCTGGTGGATGTCTACTTCACCGATGACGCGGTGGCGGATATGGAGAGCCACGGCGGGCGCTTCACCTTTCATTGCTCGCTGGAGGAGGTGGGGGAGGAAAAGTTCCATACTATCATGATGCTCGATGTGCTGGAGCATGAGGAAAACGACCTGGCCCTGCTTCGGAGGGTGACGGATCGGCTGGCCGATAATGGCGCCATACTCCTCACCGTCCCGGCGTTCCAATCCCTCTTCTCCCGTCATGATGAGTTTCTGCGCCACTTCCGCCGATATAGTCTGGGGCAGCTTACCTCTGTGGCAAAGGATGCTGGTCTGGTCCCGGAGGTCTCCGGCTATCTTTACACCAGCCTTCTGCTGCCCAGACTGCTGGCCGTGGCGCTGCAACGAATGGGCATAACCGGGAGCTTGGAGACAAAAGGGGTGGGTGGATGGAACTGCGGGCCGCTGGTAACGGGGCTGATATCGGGCTACCTGGCGCTGGAGAATAGTATACTGATAGCCCTGGCCCGGATGGGTATCCGGCCCCCTGGGCTGACCGCGTGGACGTTATGCCGAAAACAGCGCTGATAATCCCCTGCTATAACGAAGAGAAGAGGCTGGCGCCGGAGCAGTACCACCAGTTCCTGGAGAAGCATTTCGATATAGACCTGATCTTTGTGGACGACGGCAGCAGTGACGGCACCTTCGCACTTCTGGAGCTGATCGCCTCACAGAATCCCGGCCGGGTGTTACCCCTGCGACTGGAGCAGAATAGCGGCAAGGCGGAAGCCGTGCGACACGGTGTGCGCGACTCGTTTGAAAGGGGATATGAGTTCTCCGGATACTGGGACGCGGATAACGCCACTCCATTGCGGCTGGCGCCGGAGCTGATAGCGGATCTTCGAGATAGAAGCGTGGAGATGGTGATGGGTTCACGGGTGAACATCCTGGGGAAGTATATCCACCGCAGCCAGGGACGCCACTACCTGGGCCGTATTTTTGGTACACTGGCCAGCTTCATCCTGGGGCTGCAGATATACGACACCCAGTGCGGCGCCAAAGTATTTCGTAACGGCGATGTGATGCGAAGAGCTTTTGGGGAGGAGTTCGAGACAGGCTGGACCTTCGACCTGGAGCTGATCGCCCGCGCCATTCTGGCGGGCCGGGAGAAATCCCCAGGCGCACCAGCGCACGCGATTATCATAGAGCACCCTCTGGACGAATGGGTGGACGTGCCAGGATCGAAACTGAAAGCCAGCCACGGGCTTCGGATCTTTCGCGATCTTTGGATTGTGTACCTAAGGTATCACGGGCGGATATGATTCGGCGCCTTGCCAGAAAAGGTTGGCGATATTATGGTGGCCGATCTGGATCGCAAGGTTCAAAGCCGTGGCCCCGCTGCAGTCCCTGATATCGCTTCTGGCTCCAACCGCCAGAGACGCCGCCACTGCTTCCGGCAGGGCATGTTCCGCGATGGTGATTACAGCGCGGAAAATAAAGAGTTGACCACCCGACCGGACAACTGGCAATCTTCTTCACTGCATCCCATCCCAAAAAGCGCTATAAATATAGACATGTCATCACAAAGAGTAATCATCATTCCTCCGGCCCGGCTGCTGGCTGGGCTTTTCGCGGGGTTGTGCCTGGCTGGCGCGGGGCTGCTGATGATTCCGGCAGCCACCCACAATGGCATTTCCTTCGTTGACGCTCTTTTCACCGCCACCAGCGCCACATGCGTCACAGGCCTCATGACCATGGATATGGGCGCCGACTTCACCATGTTCGGCCAACTGGTGATCCTGGGGCTGATCCAGGTGGGCGGCCTTGGCATCATGACATTTTCCACCTTTTTCCTGGTGCTTCTGGGCCAGCCGCTTTCCATGCGGGACTCCTCGCTGATGGCTGAGAAATTCGATCATCGCCACGCCATGGCGGTGCGTGATGTACTGAAGAATGTGATGATCCTGACCCTGACACTGGAAGCGGCAGGCGCCATGGCCCTCTTCATAACCTGGTACCCGGAAATGGGTGGCAGACAGGCCGCCTTTTACGCCATCTTCCACGCGGTCTCCGCCTTTTGCAACGCGGGAATAAGCCTCTTCCCCGGCAGTCTCTCCAGCCACGCCAACAGCGCAACGGTGAACATCGTCGTGATGATTCTCATCATGGCCGGTTCATTGGGCTTTCTCACCATCGTGGAGCTGTACACCCTATCCACCCGCGGAGAAGGCAAGCGAATCCGGATGTCGCTAAACTGCAAGTTGATCCTGACTGTCACCTTTGTGTTGACCGTCGTCTCCACATTGTTCATATATGGTATGGAGCGCCACGGGGCCATGGCTGGCATGACCAACCCGGAGGCCGCCATGGCGTCGCTTTTCCAGGCCGTCACGCGGACGGCAGGCTTTACCACCGTGGATATTGAACAGTTCTCCAACGGATCATTGTTCATGTATATTCTTCTGATGTTGGTGGGGGCTGCTCCTGGCTCCGTGGGGGGGGGTGTGAAAGTGACTACCTTCGGCATCCTCATTGCCCTGGCGGCGGCCAGGTTTGCCTCCAGGGAGAAGGTCCACATCTTTGGCAAGACCATTCCAGAGGGGGTTGTGTCCCGGGTATACATGGTGGTGTTCTTCTCCGCCCAATTCGTGGTGGTGTTCAGCATGCTGTTGTTCATCACGGAAGCCGCGGGGCAGGAGAAGTTCCTCGCGATATTGTTCGAGGCGGTTTCCGCGTTCGGGACGGTGGGATTGTCGCTTGGGATCACGGCGGCGCTATCGGTTCAGGGCAAAATTCTGGTAACCTTGTTGATGTTGATAGGCAGGCTGGGTCCGCTGGCTGTGACCATGGCCGTGGGGGGGAAGAAATCCAAAGCCGAGTTCCAGTACGCCGAAGAGAGCGTGATGGTGGGTTGATATGGGAGAGTGTGAATGAGTTCAAAATTCGCGGTGATCGGTCTGGGGATGTTCGGGTCCAGCCTGGCGCGCAGCCTGTACGAGCGGGGTAACGATGTGCTGGCGGTGGATATTTCAAAAGATATTGCGCAGAAGATGCAGGACCATTGCACCAGGGCGGTGATCGCCGACGCCACGGACAAGGATACCCTGGCGGAGCTGGGGCTTGGGGATATGGATGTGGTGATTATCGGCTTGGGGGCGCCGCTGGACACCTCCATTCTCACCACCCTATACCTGAAAGAGATGGGAGTGAAGGAAATCTGGGCCAAGGCGGTGAGCGATGAACATGCAACCATTCTGAAAATCCTGGGCGCCACCAGAGTGATCCATCCGGAAAAGGAGATGGCGCAGAAACTGGCGTCGACGCTCTCCACCCCCCTGATGATGGACCAGTTGGAGGTGGCGGAGGGTTATTCAATAATCGAAATAACCTGCCCCGGATCGTTTGTGGAAAGGTCGATCATGGATCTGCAGTTGCGCAATAAATATGAGGTGCTGTTGGTGGCGGTGAAAAAACCGGGCGAGGATACCCCGATCATGCTCCCCACCCCCGATTACGTTCTGCGCTCCGGCGATGTGATGGTTCTGATGGGCGCGGAGAAAAGCCTGGAAGATATCTTCGGGAAGGGTTAAAAAGCGCCTGCGTATCTTGTGGATTCATCCCGGCGTGTGATTATCATCCGCGCGGCCTCTTCTTCCTCCAGGGACAATGATGTGGTTTCATACTCTATCTGGTACAGCTCGGCGAAAGCGCCGATAACGCTATTGCTCACCTGATCTGCGCCGATATGGTGGCCTGTCAAATCGCATAACCCAGCCATCGCATTCCCCGCCCGGTGACGCTGCCTGGGATCGGGCCAGATCAGGCAGCGCATGCTCCGCTCCACATCTGCGGTGAGGAGGATGGAGCCGTGCTGCATTGCGGAGCGCTTTAGCCTTCGTTGGGCGCCGGCGGCCACCTTCCGGCCATCGACGCTGATCTCGTGACCAAGACGAGTGGCGAAACAGGCGTCCGAGATGGAGTAGCCTCTTCCATCTGAATCATCGTGTCTATCTGGCCGAATTCCGTGGCTTGCAAGGGCCCGGACCAGCGCGATGTTGATTCTGGTGTAAACCTCATCCAGAGAACCGTATAGCCTGGCGCCTGCGGGAAGGGTGACTGAGTAAGTGAGTTCATGATCATGCAACAGGGCACGGCCGCCGGTGGGGCGGCGAACCATTGGAATCCCCTCGCTGGCCAGGTAGTCCAGGTCGACACCATCTCCCTTCTGCAGCCTGCCGATGGAGAGCGTGGGACGCGCCCAGGAATAGAATCGCAGAACCGGTGCGGTGGCGCCATCCTCCGCCGCATGGAGCAGCGCATGGTCCACCGCCATGTTCCACGCTCCCTCTGCGGGGCCGTCCTTGATCAACCGCCACTTTTCCAGCATGGTTCGATTGTAGCATGCCGCAGGTGTTCGTTATTTTGGGAAGTTCGGAAGTGGCACGATTTACAGGATAGTCACCAGGGACGCGAAAGGGCTGGGTGCGGTGGCGGCGCCACTACCGATCTAGCAAAAAAGGGACGCTGTCTTCCAAAATCTCAATTCGGTACTAAAATTTAGGTACCGCCACCATGCAGCATACATCTTCAGGATTGGGCTTATTTCCTAAAACAATTTCGCTGAGAACTCTATTTTGGCTTCTACTTCTGCGCTTTCCCGATTTCTTGCCTGACTTTACCATAGATGGACCTCCTCAATATATTTGGTGATGATACTCATCCAGCTTTCTGGATTCAATTGAAATCCTCCCCCCTCTCTTCCACTATCCCCTCTGTCAATCAATGCCCATGATCATGGTCGTGCGGCTTGTCGTAGGACTTCTTAAAAAATGCGGCTATCTCCCCAGGTGTCTTCCCATCCTTGGTCATCTTGGCGGTTTCCCGCGCCTGACGCATGCAGATACCGCAGTTGGCCCCATGTCCATCAGTGAAGCAGGTGAGCAGGCTCTTGTGCTTGAACTTATCGTTCAACGCACAGTAGCAATAGCAAAACTGCTTGTCCAGCGCTTCCCTGTTTTCGCCAGCGATCTTGTATGTCTCTGATATGTATGGGATACGGTACGTATCCGGATCCACTATGGGGCGGGTCTCCTGCGGTTGTTTCGCCTGCAGCAGGTGGTTTACCATCAGGTCCACCGCCATCTGTTTGGACTGGGCCTGGGAATGCCCGGTGAATATGACCAACGCCGCCACGGCAACGGTGATTATGGCTGATATGAATTTCATTTTCATCTTTTAAGTCCTGTATGTCTGATTACTGTTGATCCACCATTGTAGCCCCTTCGGGCAGAGGGATTCAAATCCGATTATTCCCCCACGAAGTAGATCCGATGGATCAGCATCAGCAATGCAAGCAGCACGACACCCAGCCCGATGCTCCACTTCACCAGGGCCACTTCCACCGGCAGCATAGGTTCATACTCCATCTTTTTGATCTCGTCTTTCAGCTTCGGTTTCTCTTCCATATCAATATCCTCATGCGCCACTTCAGATGGTGGGCGGTTTGATTCCAGCGAAAAAGACCCAGGAGATGAATAGTCCAATCCATATAATGAACCCGAAGAGGCTGATGACGTAGAGCAGAGCCAGCTTGCCGATGCCCTCCTCCCACAGCTTCTGGAAATTCGAGACCACCCCGATGGTGAAGAAAGTCAGCACAAAAAAGAGCTTCCGGAAGATGTTCCCCTCCCCTGTGGCCAGCTTGGCGTCCGGGATAATATCTGGCAGGGCCAGGCAAAGCGCCAGGAAAAAGAAAAAGGTGAATGCGTAGCCAAGGACAAACTTGGGGAACCTGTGCCATATCTCGATGACCTTCACCTCCGCTCCTTTCTCCACGTCGATCCGGGTGCTCCAGATCACCGCCAGCACGAACGCCCACACGCCAATGAATACATCGATGAACATCTTCACAGTGGTGGTGGTCATCAGGATCCACCCTTCCTTGTACACCACGCCCGTCTCCGCCTGGGTCTTTGCCAGGATCAGCGACTCCGTTATCGCCCCGCTGGCCACCGCCGCGCCATCAGTCTTCACAGCCAGGGCCATCCACGCCCCCGCCACCATTGGCTCTTGCCACAGGAAGTCACGGGCGATAAACGGCAGAAGCACCAACTCCACCACGGCGAAGATCACCACTAAAGAAGAGACCATGATCGGCACGATAGGTCTGGCTCTGATGGCGCCCCCCACCGCGATGGCGGCCGAGACGCCGCAGATGGATATGCCAGACGCCAGAGGCGCGGCCCATTCCCTGCTAAACTTGAAATACTTGCGGGCCACATAATAGACGCTGGCCCAGTAGATGAGATAAGCCACTATGATGGAGCAGAGCCCGCTGAACATGACGGTCTTTGCCAGGCTTTGCGATTCCGCCGCCTTCACCCCCAGCGCGCCCCCCATGATGACTATGGCGATCTTTATATACAGCTCCGGGCGGACGCACTCCTTTATCCTTTCGCCAAGGGATGGAACGAAGTTGCCAATGAAAAGCCCGGCCAGCAGAGCGATGATATAGCCCGCCTCGCCGGTCAGGTTCATGGACCAAGGAATGCCTAATTTTTCCATTTTGTCTGGAGTTGCGGCGATGTATGCCCAATGTCCCGCCACCCAGCAGGTGTAGCTGATAATAAATATGGTTGTGAATCCGGCCATGTATCGGGCCACGTTCACCCGCAGGGCCCATGCGCAGGTGGCCATTGACGCCGCCATGAAGAGGAAGGTGAGGAAGAGCGAGAGTAGCGCCGGCATCCCCTGATAGTTTTTAGAGTAGGGGCTCATGGCTTTGGAGAAGTCGGTCCAGACGTGGGTGTTGATCCCCCAGCCGAGGGTGTCCACCCCGGCCAGAGCGCCCAGAGATATGGCGAAGACAGACAACCCGATGATCAGGGAAAGCCAATCCTCGCTGATGCCCGGCTTCCTGTTTTCCATGGCTCCTCCCCCGCCTCTAGTATACATAAGAAACGTGGGGAAATCATTTCCGACGAGCCGGTGTGTATGCGCCCCGAATCAAAGTATGTCTGGTTCAACGATTTAACCTGTCATTCGATAACAAGTTTTCTACCCTCGGACAGCGCTGTTTCCATATCTTTCGCCGCTACAGGAGGGCCGAAAAGGTACCCCTGTATCTCATCGCAACCGATAGATCGAAGGAATTCCATTTGAGCCCTGGTTTCAACTCCCTCGGCCACCACCCTCAGATTCAGGTTCCTTGCCATGGCCACTATCGTGCTCACCATGGCCATATCTTCCTGGCTTTCCGGAATGGTCATGACAAAGAAACGATCTATTTTCAATTCATCTATGGGGAATTTCCTGACATGGCTCAGGGAGGAGTAACCTGTGCCGAAATCGTCCAAAGATATATTTATCCCCATTTTTTTAATCTCATGCAAAGTGGCGAGAGCCTTCGTCATATCCTTCATTATGGTGGTCTCTGTGACTTCAAGGCAGAGAGATTCGGCCCTCAATCCTGTGGACGCTAAAGTAGCCCTTAAAACCTCCGGAAAGCTACCTCTTTCCAATTGCCGCACAGATATGTTCACAGATACCACAAGATCCGGCCATCCCATTTCCTGCCAGGTTTTTAGTTGTTCGCAGGCCGAGAATAATATCCTCTCACCGATCTGCACGATTAGCCCGTTGTCCTCCGCCAGAGGAATGAAAAAATCCGGGTTAACCACTAAATTTCCATCGCTATTCCATCTGGCCAAAGCCTCCAGGCCCGTGATGCTCCCATCGACAAGGCTCACCTTCGGTTGGTAATAGGCTATGAACTCATCCCGCTCCACTCCCGCCCGCATCCTATACTCGAGTTCATATAGCCTAGTTGCCTTTTCATCCAGCGTCTTTGTGAAGAAACTGTAATTATTCTTTGAGCCATCCTTGACGTGGTACATGGCCAGGTCCGCATTGCGAACCAGTTCTTCCTCCGTCTTGCCATCGGCAGGATACATCGCGATGCCCACGCTTACTGTGGAGTGAATATTTTTCCCCTGATAGCTATAGGGATCGGCGATTGAATCTATGATCTTTGCCGCAACGGAGGCCACGTCCTTTTCGCCTTTCACATTCTCAATAATTATGACAAACTCGTCTCCCGCATAGCGTGAAACCGTGTCAGTATCCCTCACACAGGCTGTGAGCCGCATCCCCACCCCCTGTATCAGCAGATCCCCCGAGTGGTGGCTGTAATTGTCGTTAACCTTCTTGAAGTCGTCAATATCCACAAATAGCAGGGCGAATTTCTTCTCGTCACGGGCGGCCCTGCCGATGGCTTGTTTCAAACGATCGTTGAACAACCACCGGTTGGGAAGCCCCGTCAAAAGATCGTGATATGCCTGATACTTGATCTCTTCCTCGTTGCGGTTAAGCTCCGTTATGTCATGGAATACGGAGGCGTATCTATACACCTTCCCCTCCGAATCCTTTATGGCCGTGATATTTTCACGCACAAGATATGGAACTCCCTTCTTGCTTCTGTTCCAGATGTCGCCATGCCAATTATCTTTTTCCTTCAAGGATAGCCACATCTCCCCATAAAAGGTCTCGTCATGCCGACCCGATTTCAGAAGGCTCGGACTTTTCCCGATCACTTCTTCGGAGCTGTATCCCGTGATCCTGGTGAATGAGGGATTTACGTGCTGGATAATTCCATCGGCGTCAGTGACCATAACTCCTTCAGCGGCGTTTTCGTAAACCAACGCCGCTAGCATGAGTTGCTCCTCGGCCTCTTTGCGTTCCGTAATGTCGCTGTAAGTGGCCAGGATATATTTCTCGGGACCGATATCTATGAACCTGGTGTTGACCAAAATATCTCGAAGCTCACCACTTTTCGTCCTGTGCCTGGTCTCGAAAATGTCTGAACCTTCCTTGACCAGCTTCTCTATATGCTCGGCCACCTCTTCCGGGGATTCGTTCACTTCATAGTCCGGGACACTAATTTTCGCAAACTCCTCCCGCGTATATCCCAATCGTTGATGCGCTAGATCATTGAATTCTATAGTTTTACCGTCCTTCGGATCCACCAGCACTATTGCGTCGGAAGCCTGATCGAATATAGCGCTATATCGCGCCTCACTCGCCTTGATCCTCTCCTCCGCCCTTTTCCGCTCTGTTACCCTCCCCAGCAGAGCCCCCAGGTTGGTTATTATTTCCATCAACATGGAGTCCGGTCCTGATGTTTCCAGGGAGAAAAACTCCAGAACAGCCACTACTTGTTTCCCTTCCATCACCGGAAACGCAAACGCTCCCTTTATGCCGACATCAATGGCGACATCCGACCTTAAACAATCTTTTTCATTTGCTAAATCGAATACCCAGTGGGGTTTCCCATCGCGCAGAACTCTGCCAGGCAGCTCCATCCCCGACATGGAATTCATTTCCATAGTGACATCAATGAACTGCTTGAACCTGCCCTGGTCACTCAAGCTCCAAGTCTCGGTGGGAAACAGCTTGTTTTCCTGGTCACACAGATATAAATGGCCGATCGGCCAGCCCGTGTAGGCGCATACCTTTTCGAGACATATTTTCAGCGCCTCATCCAGGGTCGAGACCTCATTGGTGGCAACGGCCAGTTCTTGCAATAACTGAAATAGTATGGTTTTTCGCCGAAGGTTTTCCTCCGTCCGCTTCCGCTCCGTTAGATCGTGCACTGCGCAAACCATGCGCTGGGGCCTGTTGGCTTTGTCACGGTATAGAAATCCATATTCATGAACATGACGCACTTCATTGTCTGGCATGACTATTCTGTGCTCGATATTGTAATCAGCATTATTGTTGAATGAATCTTCCAGAGCACTGGTCACCGCCTTCCTATCGTCAGGATGTATCACCTCCAGATACGCGTCATATGTGGGCTGCAACTCATCCGGCTTCCTGCCAAATATTCTGAATATTTCGTCGGACCATTCAACCTCATTGGTATCAACATTCCAGGCCCAGCTTCCAACATGAGCGATCTTTTGAACCTCCTCGAGTTTCCTGGCGCTATCGAGCGCTTTATATCTGGCTTCCCTTTGAAGCAAGGCCAAAAAGGCCGCAACCCAAATAATTGATATCGCCAAAAAACGGTTTATTAGCGCTACCCATATATCTCCCCCTTCTGGTGACAGGAAAAGGCCGGCTATCGTGAGCAATGAGGCAACAGTTGCCATGGCTATGGTGAAATATCTTCTGGCCGACCATAGGGAAATAAGGACTGGCGCCACATAGGGCACTCCCCCTGCCACTCCCAAGGGAATGGTAATATCCAGAAGAAAAATGAGGATGGCCAGAACGCCGCATGTCAAGGCGAGCCAATACTCCGCCCGGCCCAGCTTGGAGCCCTCCCCCAAGGCCAAAACAGCGGGCGCCGTGAGCCACCTAAACACATATGCTCCGAACCCGACTATAATAAATGCACAGAGGGCCGAAATGAGCCCAGCCCTGGCGAATGGCGCCCTGATTTCAGACAAATCCATCTTGGCCACGATACCAACCCGCCGACCTTGCCACTCCACCGGCTCGTAAGCCGCAAGGACACGAACCCCCCGATAGTCCAGGACTATAATAGATCCCGATTCCCCTTTAAGGGCGTTCCGCATGGGCTCTGCTAGCTGGGAATCGAAAGCGACCAGCTTTGGCTCGTCCTGGTCATTACGCCTATGGCTGAGAAGGAAAGCGATTTGATTCCCCACAAGCTTTGCTAAAGTGAATTCACCCGTCTTGCCAAATCCCGAATATCCCTTATGGGCCTTGACAATCCGGTCCAGGATTTCATTGAAGGCCACTTCCGGATCTTTCCCAGAGCTCTTCTGGTGAACATGCTCGGCTACCATCTCGATAAGGCGAGCCTCGCCTTGCGCGGTTTCAATAAGCCGGAGTTTTTGCTGTTCGAAGGAGGCGAGATATGAAAGCCCTATGGCGGTGGAGCCAACCATAATGACCGCCGCCGTTATTACACTGATAAGAAAGGATATTTTTTCCTTTTCGATATCGCTTCTCCTGTGCGCTAGCGACTCGAACATGAATATGCCTCCACCTCAGATGAACGGATATGTGTTCATTATAGTTGATTTGCATAATATGTTTCCTGAATAAAACCAGAGATCTTTCCACTTTGTCGAGTATTCTCCCCAGGCGGGCTTGTGGAAACGCAGATTATTATTACTATCATTGAATCAACACTGGAAATCCGAAAGAGCCACAGAATTAAGTGCGATTGTCCCCGAATCCAAAAACCCAGGACAACATCGCTGTGGTATATTGAATTATTTTGTATAACTGACAGGGGTGTTGGCAATGACTCAGATTGGAGATATCAGAGGCGCTGGGAGCATAAAAGAACAGATCACCGCGGCAATTGGCGTGCATGGGATGTGGAAGACTCGGATCAGAAGCGCAGCCCAGACTGGCATGAGTGAGTGGAAGCCCGATTTCGTATCCTCCAGCCACAACTGCGATTTCGGTAAATGGCTCGATTCCTTCCCGAAAGAAGCCAAACATGCGGATTATACAAAGATACTCGCTCTGCATGCCGATTTCCACAAGGAAGCGGCGCGGGTGCTGGCTATGGCGCTCAATGGGCAGAAGGAAAACGCCGAGAAGGCGATCTCCCTGGGAAGTGATTACGAAAAGTTGACCGCCAACCTGACCAAAGCGATGATGGAATGGCGGGATAAGTCGTAGGGTGTGCCCCCCCGCAGGGGAAATCCCGCTGAATTCAAGATTGAAAATAAAGTGAGCCGTGGAGGGCTCGTGTAAACCCCCCTTTTTTAGTGCCACGCTAAATTGAAGTATCCGGGTGATTTATCACCGCCAGATATTCAGCTGGCGGCAGGTTGCCTAGCGACTCATAGGGCCGCTCTTCGTTATATTCGATCAGCCAGTTGGCAGTTATATCCCGAACCTCAGATAGCCGGGTAAAAACATATGCGCTTAAAACCTCATTGCGATAGGTTCGATTAAACCGCTCCACAAAACCG
>JAOUMU010000186.1 GCA_029881335.1 Nitrospinota bacterium
CTTCGCCTCCGTCCGCCACAACGGGAGCAGCCTGCCAAAGATCGCCGAACATGAGATCGGCAGAACTACCGGCCATGTGGCCTCGGTGGCGGTGCTTTTCATTCTGATCCTGGCCATGGCGGGGCTATCCATAGCCATGGTAAACGCTTTGTACGACAGCGTGTGGGGGACGTTTACCGTCTTCTCCACCATCCCGATAGCCATCCTGATGGGATTGTGGATGCAGAAGCTTCGCCCTGGCGATGTGGCAGGCGCCAGCGTCATCGGCGTGGCGCTGCTGTTGCTGGCGGTGGTCAGCGGACCGATGATGGCCCAGTCGCCCACCATGTCGGTGTTGCTCTCCTTCTCCAGGCTGGAGCTTTCCATCATCATCCCGGTATACGGGTTCCTGGCCTCCGCCCTGCCGGTATGGCTGTTGCTGGCGCCCAGGGATTACCTCTCATCATATCTGAAGATCGGCGCCATATTCATGCTGGTCGCCGGGATATTCATCATCCAGCCACAGCTTCAAATGCCTGCGCTGACCGGGTTCATCCACGGCGGTGGGCCGATCATCAAGGGGCCGGTGTTCCCCTTCATCTTTATAACAATAGCCTGCGGCGCCCTCTCCGGGTTCCACGCGGTGGTCTCCTCCGGCACCAGCCCGAAGATGATCGCCAGCGAAAAAGACATCCTGTTCGTAGGCTATGGCGCCATGCTGATGGAAGGACTGGTGGCCATTATGGCGCTGGTGGCCGCATGTGTTCTGATGCCTGCCGATTACTTCGCCATCAACGCCACGGCGGCGGCTTATGCCAAGCTGGGCATGGCCCCGGTGGCCCTGCCAGAGATCGCCACCCAGGTAGGAGAGACCTTGCAGGCCAGGCCTGGCGGCGCTGTCTCCCTGGCCGTCGGGATGGCGTACATATTCTCCTCCCTACCATACATGGACACCCTGATGGCCTACTGGTACCATTTCGCCATCATGTTCGAAGCGGTGTTCATTCTGACAGCCATCGACGCAGGCACCCGCATAGGCCGCTTCCTGCTACAGGAAATGATCGGCGTGTTCATCCCCAAATTCAAGGAGCCGGCGTGGATTCCCGGCATTGTGGCCGCCAGCTTCCTCTTCACGCTGTCGTGGGGCTACCTTGTGGTGATGGGTGACATCACCACCATCTGGCCCGTCTTCGGCATGAGCAACCAGCTTCTGGCGTCCATCGCCCTGACGGTGGGCACCACCATGATCATCCGCATGGATAAGGCGCGCTATGCGTGGATCACCGGCATCCCTGCCATATTGGTGGCGTTAATAACGCTATATGCCGGATACCTGACAGTGACGGAGAGCTTTTTGCCCAACGGCCTATACTTTTTATCGGTGGTGTCTGTTGTAATCATGCTGCTGGCCACCGCGGTGATAACATCGGGGATTTTTCGCTGGATCGAACTTTTGAAGGTCAAGAGGCCCGTACAGGATAAACATGGCGACATGGTCCTGGTTCCAGTGGAGGAGTAAGGAGTTCATCGCGCATGTCCTGTCAAGCGCCCGGCCCAGGCATGTTGCGCCAATTTGCCTTTATCCATCTTCCATGAAATGTGGAGAATAAGACAGGGGAAGCCGTGGAGGGGAGTGAAAAGGGAACCATAACGATTCTTGCGGTTCCCCCGGAAAAGGAAAAAGCAGGTCCGGTGGCCGATTGCCTGGTCCGCATATTCAAAAAAGCCCCCCAGGACAAGGTCAAGGTGGAGGCCCTCCTGAAAAAAGCCCCGGTGGTTCTGGTCCGCAACATATCCAAGGAGGTGGCGGAAAAGATCACCATCAGGCTTGTCGCCCTGGGTGCGGAGGCCATTTTCCAGCCGGACCATATCGCTGAACCGGTACCCCTGGCCCCCCCGGATCGGGCTGTCGATGCAGAGCCAGAGAAAAGGGAGAAACCGAGGCGGGCGCCCTTTCCCGGACAGGATATCCCCCCCGAGCCAGAGGACACCTCCCCCCCTGCTAAGCAATCCCGGGGTTATGGACTGTTGCTGGGCGCTTCAATTGTTTTGGCGGTTATAGTCGCTGTGGCGTACCCATGGTTGGCAGGAGAGGATGCGGGGGAAGTGGAAAAGGTTCACCCTCCCAAAGTCTCCACTACCTCCCCCGTTATACCCGCCCCCCCCATAGTTGCCGGCCCCCTGTCGGCGCGGAGGCTGTTGGCCGAATTCGACATGGCTCACGCGCCCATGTATGACCGGCGAATGGCCGAAGGATTGGCCGAGGCGATCCGGGAATACGCCAGGCTGTTTCCGGGCGCCAAAACCCCGGAAAAAACGGAAGTGACTTGGATTCATAAGCAGATGGAGCCATCGGCATACAGGTTGACTTTCACGGTGAATGGATATGTGGCGCCACTTGAAGTGAAGGTGGATCTTTACACCGATCCGGAGAGAACCGCGGACAATATCCCTGCTCTGGCCAAGGCGCTGGCCCAGGCTGTGGGCAAGATGGGGAAGGCCATCCTGCAGCCAGAATCCGTGGGTATATTCCAGGGTGACTCGGCGCGGTTGGTCCCGGAGGCGATGGAGTGGCTGGACACACCTGCGGTTCTGTTGGCCATTTCAGCCATGGGGAGGGAGGCCGGGCCTACTCATGTGGATCCTGGCGCTCTTATGGGGACCGCGAATCTTCTTTCATGGATGGCGTATGTCAAGTCGGCCCAACAGACCCGGACCCTGCCGGACATGTTGGCGGAGAAAGCTCTGGCCAACCATCTGGTGGCGTCGTTATTCCTGGAGTCGAACGACCCGGCGCTGACCCGGAGCCGGGCTCTGGCGTGGTTGGGGATGGGATATCCGGCGGCGGCGTTTTCCTTGTTTCCCGCCGATCCCGACGCGGAGTGGACGCTTCTCCAGGTGGCGGGGG
>JAOUMU010000104.1 GCA_029881335.1 Nitrospinota bacterium
ACCGACACACACGCATGACCAGCCAGCCGCACGCAATCTTCGAACCGATATTCCATGGCGGCGCCATCCTCCACCGCGCCCAGCGTCCAGGCCAGCGGATCCTTCATCAGGATCGGCTCCACTTGTAAAAAGAAATCCTGTTTCCACTCCGTCTGCTTGCCGCTCATTTGGCCGCTCCCTCTTTCACGGCTTGGTTCAGGTCGCGCATCAGGGCGGCCAAATCCGAATTGGAGACCGCCGCCGTCACCTTTATGCTCTGTCCTCCGCCACAGCAGGAATCCACTTTGTGGTCGTTGAACACCTTCATGGTCTGCGGATATTGCCGCACCACGTCGTTGATTACCATATCCTCGTTTACAAGACTCATCTGCTACTCCTATGATTGCATACCCTGACTATAAACCAGGTGCGCCAAATCTCTCATGACTTTTATCAGCCATGCCCATGCCGTGACGGCCCCCGGCGCTCCTGTGGTAAGCTTGCCTGATGACCATCTCTATTGAAGCATGTGCCAAGGTGAACCTTACATTAAAGGTGACTGGCAGGCGGGATGACGGCTATCATTTGCTCTCCTCGGTATTCGCCAAGGTGGACCTGGCCGATACCCTGATCATCGCCGCCTCGGATAGTGAGGATGTGCTTGTGACATGCTCCCATCCTGCAGTGCCCTGCGACCAGACCAATCTTGCCGCCCGCGCCGCCCTGGCTTTAAGGCATGCGTCCGGTGTGGGGAAAGGCGCCACGATCGAAATCATCAAAAGGATACCTGTGGCCGCGGGCCTGGGGGGGGGGAGCTCCAATGCGGCGGTGGCGCTCGCGGCGCTCAACAAAATGTGGGGCGTCGACCTGGCGTCAGAGGAGCTGGCGGCCATCGCCTTGAAGCTGGGTGCGGATGTCCCCTTTTTCCTTGGGGGCGCCATGGCCTATGTGGAGGGGATCGGGGAGAGAATCTCGCCACTGAAACCGAAGCGCTCCATCCCTGTCCTGCTTGCCAATCCCGGATTCGGGATAAGAGCGGCCGACGCTTATAATGGCTCCACATTCCATTTTGGCTCGATATCCGGGATCGGTGTGATCCTCGACGATATCCAGGGTGGTGATCCGCAACGGGTGGCCATGCATATGCGCAACGACCTGGAGCCGTGGGCGCTGGAAAAATACGAGAGCCTGGCAAGGCTGAAGACCGCCATGGAAAACACCGAGCCGCGACCCAGGCGAGTGGTCATGTCCGGCAGCGGGCCCACGTTGATGGCGCTTCACTCCTCGCGCGAAGCGATGGAGAAGGCGGCTGGCCAGCTTGCCGGCGTTGCGCCGTTCCTATACCCGGCGATGACGCTGATTTGAGTTTTGGGCTTCTATAAATTCTGTAAAATACTGGTGGAGGATTTGAGGAATCTCTCCACCAATTGCAGTTGTTCCTGGGTGGTGTGGAACTTCACGATTTGCGACGCGGCCAGGGTCAACCCGGTCCAGTCCCTGGTTCTCCAGGCGCCAGGGGCAGGAGGCTCCGGCAAGCTGTCTGCGGCCAGGTCGGGGTACCTGTTCACATAGAAATAGGGCTCGGCCAGATATTTATCTCCCGGAATGAGGCCCATGCCCAGGGTATAGCCTTTGTCAACGGTTTCCTCCATGGCGTACATTACGTTGATATCCAGCAGTGCGGACCAGACATAGGTGGAGGAGCAATCGATGGTGGAGGAGCATACCCGCCGGAGAATGTATTCCGCATTAGAGAAATACTTCCCCAGTTCCACCAGGTCCTCCTCTCCGCCATCGTATGTGAACTCCCCGCCGCCCGCCAGGGGGTGGTCCAGCAGCCCCTCAAAATCGATCTTTATAAGTTCCGGATCGAACCCGAATTTTGCGCTGGTCTTGCGCAGCCACTTCGACGCGTCCGGGAAGGTCATTCCCTTGAGGTTGAACCTGTCCAGCACTCCTATAAACTCGCTTCCAGGCTCCAGGGCATACAGTTCGAATCGGTCCAGATCCAGGGCCAGCCGCAGGGTCCTGGCGCCGGAGGCGGAGCCGGATATGAAGGCGCGCCGTCCGCCACCCCAAGTCATCCCCATGTGGGACATATCCTCAGTCCTGGCCACATAAGCGGCGCCGAAGGCGGCCACGATCTGACTGGCGTAATGCGCCTGCAGCCTGGCTTCGAAAATCCTTTTCGGCGACACGTTCCCCAGCCGGGTCCATTCCTGGGGTTGTTTTCGGTTCATTGTTTCATCTGCTCCACGGTTTTGCGCCAGTCGACAAGGTATATTTCATGCCGAATCCTGTCCAGACCGCGCAAAGCGGCAACGCCGATTTTGCTCATAATGAAAGCTGGGAGAGTCTCCAGCGATTTGTATACAGTGTAGGAGATGAAAATCCGGTTTTCCACGGGAAACTTGTCGGTGGGGATTTTGAGGTCCAGGAAATCTCCGGCCATTACACCCTCGATCCTCTTGGCCACATTCACAGGTATGCCGAACCTGTCTTCGTTGCGGCTGACGGCGGTTTCCCCGAAATCCACCCCTATCCGCACCTGGAGCTGATGGCTTTCGCGGGCATGGTTGTTGTGTCTGGTCAGCTCCTCCAGCGTTCTGACACATGCCGTAATGGCGCCCTGGCAGCCGCTGAATATGGCCATGAACCCGTCGCCCAGCCCCTTGCGGTACACGCACCCGCCGGGTGTCGCATGTCCGTCGAAAATCCTTTCGAGCACACTGAGCAGGGAGTGGAAATGGAATCCGCCGTATGTGTTGACAAGCTTGGTGGAGCCGCAGATGTCTACAAAAAGGGTGGCTTCCCTGTGCGTCTGTTCTATTTTGGGCGTGGTGATAGGTTTCGGCGGATCCAACGCATCTTTGGGCAAGGCGCCGTTTTTGATATCCTGGATCAGTTTTAGGTCGTCCTGGACAAAGCTTTGCAGCAGCGGGCCTGCGCGCTGGATGAATGTGGTGTAGTCCTCGATGGCTTCCTCCATACGTCCCAAGGCCAGAAAAGCACATGCCCTGTTGTGGTATGCCCCAATATCATAAGGCGCCAGCCTGACGGCCTCATCGAAATCCTCCAGGGCCTGATGGGGATTATTTAGTCCAAGCCGCGCCATCCCCATGTTGAGGAACGCCTGGGGCAAGGTGGAGTCTATCTTGATCGCAGCTGAAAAGCTCTCCTGTGCTTCCACAAAATAGCCCAGGGCCAGGTTTGCCAAACCGCAATTGTACTGGGCCTTGGCCATGGACGGGTCGTGACGCGCAGCCTCGGAGAAATCGGCCATCGCCTCCATATATCGGCCCAGGTCCAGGTTTTCGCCTCCTCTGTTGAACAGCGCGTCGGCGTATGCGGGATTGATCACGATGGCGGCGTTAAAGCTTTCCAGCGCTTCTTTCCATCGCCCAAGGTCGGAGAGAACCTTACCCATGGCGTTGTGGGCATGGCTTGCCTGAGGATCCATATGGATCACTTCGCTGAAAATCTCCACCGCCTCATCGAAAAGACCGAAGCGATGGTACTCCTCCCCTCTGGAAAACAGTGATTGAATCTCGCTCTGGCCGCTATCCATAATTGATCCTTGTCAGCCGCATTCCAAAAATAAGCATCGCCCATTTACCTTCATGGGAGGCGCCTTGCGCCATGATGGGAGAGGATGCCTGTCCAAAACCTCACATGCGCCCCTCCCCGATTCGTTTTACCAAAACCGTCCCTCGGGGCAACCCAAGCCGCCGATACTTCGGGAACCCATTGTTTTCAGGTTGAATCGGGGTTAAAATTTCACATTGTCGACGCTTGATACTTTACTTGTTTCCGCGTTCACTGAATTATAAACATATTGAATTGGATTGTGTAAACTAATGGAGCCTCAGGGAGACTTGTTTGAAAGCTTTACCTTGAGACAACTTCAAGATCATCTCGGCGCGGATTTTGAGGTGATCCTCACCAATAACCGTGGGACCGTGGTGAGTGTGGATCGAAACCGAACCCCGGCCAGGGCGAGGGTATCGAGGATTTTCAATTTTGCCGACAGCGAAACCATTCGCCAACTGGGCCTGTTCATATCCGGCGGCGGGCGGTTGCCGGCGGTGGTGAAGAGTTTTATTCACGAAAGAGCCCCGGCCTTGACACCCCGGCGTGGGGGCGGCGCCTGTCTGCGGACAAAAGGCGCGGTATACGATCTTGGCCCCATCGCCGCCAAGGTATGGCGCCGTTATTTTTCCGGACCATTGAAAACCAGGATTATGTGGGGGAAACACCCCAACCCCAGGCCGAAACGGGCCAGGCGCCGGTCCATCCGATATGGAACATATGACCGGGACCGGGATCTGGTCACCATCCACCCAGCCTTGGATTGCGCCCGGGTACCCGTTGAGTTTGTGGAGTACGTGGTCTACCACGAAATGTTGCACAAGATAGTACCTCCAAAAGTGAGCGCGGATGGCGCGGTGCGGTTTCACACACGGGAGTTCAAGGCGTTGGAGAGGCTCTTTGAGGGATACGATATGCTGATGAAGTGGCAACAGGAAAACATATGGAAATCACTGGCTTCCGCACCTGTGCGGAAAAGCGGCTGACCAAGGCGTACCATGTCAGACATTAGCGTCGAACCGGGGGAAATGAGCAAGTCGGGAGCGCTCCGAATGCGGGATTTCACCACCGAAGCCCAGATGCAGCAGACCAAAGTTCTATTCGGGCGCAGCCTGGCCGGTGTTTTGGCAAACCTGATGAACAGCGCCCTGGTGGCCATAGTGATGTGGGGCGAGGTGGACTCTTCTTTGATCCTGGGCTGGGTGGCGGCGGTGTGGCTCTCCACCGGCCTTAGATACATATTGATTCTCAGATTCCATTCCACCCTGATAACCAGGGATAACTTCCGTATGTGGCAAATGCGGATGCTGGCCATGCTTATGGTGATGGGCGCTGTGTGGGGTTCATCGGCGCTTCTTATGTTCCCGCCCCACTCACCTTTACACCAGGTTTTCCTGGTGTTTGTGCTGGGGGGGATGGCTGTCGGCGCGGTGGTGGTGGATTCGGCTGTGTTCGAGGCTTTTTTGGTGTATGCCATTTTCGTGGGGACCCCTATTGCCATACGGTTCATGCTCCAGATGGACACCGTCCACATCAGTATGGGCGTCATGTGCTTCGTGTTCATTGGAGCCCTCACCGTGGTGGCTCGGAGCGTTTATCACACCACGGAAAGATCCATTTATCTGGATTTTGAACGGAACGAGGAGAAACTAAAAGTTGAGCGGCTCAATGAAAAGCTTCTTCTGGAGGTAGCGGAGCGAAATTTGGCCGAGCAAAAACTGAGGCAGGAGAGAGATATCTTCGTGGGTGGGCCGGTGGTCCTCTTCTTGTGGAGGGCCGAGGAAGGATGGCCTGTGGAATATGTTTCCCCGAACGTGACCCAGTTCGGCTATACCCAGGAGGATCTTGCGGAGGGGAAGATGCTTTTCGCCCAAATGGTGAGCGTGAAGGACTTGAAAAGAGTTATGGACGAGGTGAAGACACACGCCCGAATGAAGTCGGACTCCTTTTCCCAGGTGTACCGGATAGTATCCGCCGATGGAAAAGAGCGGTGGGTGGACGATTTCACCGTCACGGTCCGGGACGCGGGTGGGACCATAACCAATTATCAGGGATACCTGACAGACACCACGGACCGCAAAAAGATGCAGGATAAGCTGCAGGAGAGCGAGGAGAGATATCGTCTGCTGGTGGAGCTCTCCCCCTACGCGGTGGTTGTCCATTCCGGCGGCAAGGTGGTGTACGCCAACGATATGGGGGTGAATCTGATCGGGGGCCACAGCTTGACCGAGTTTGTGGGAATGAATGTGCTCGATTTCGTTCATCCCGATTTCATGAGCCTTGCCAAGGAGCGGCTGCGGGATGTTTCCCAGGAGGGGAAGAACGTGCCCATGCACGAGATGAAATTCGTCAAGATAAACGGCGAGATTCTGGATGTGGAGGTGATCAGCGCTCCTTTTGTCTACCAGGGAATGACCACCGTCATGACCATGTTCAGCGACATAACCGAAAGAAAGAGGGCGGAGGACGAAAGGAAGAAGCTGATCAGCGAGCTGGGCCGGGCTGTGGAAAAGGCTAATAATGAACGGAATATCGCCGAAGAGGCCACCCGGTTAAAGGACCAGTTCGTGACCATGGTCTCCCACGACCTGCGATCGCCATTCGGCTCCATAATATCGGTTTTAAAAATGTTGGCCGCAGACAAGAAAAATCCCCTGGAGGAGGGGCGCAGGGAAATAATGGTCTCCCTGATCGAAAGTGGCGAGCGGATGATGGCGATGATCGACGACCTGTTAAACCTTACCCGGCTGCACACGGGCCAGCTTAGAGTCCGGTCCTCTTTTTTCGACATGCAAATCCTCTCGAAAACGGCCATCGAAAACAATCGATTCATGGCGGAGAAGAAAAATATTGCCCTGGTCGATGAAATCCCCCCCGGCCAGAGGGTTTATGGCGATTTCTCTCTGCTGGCCCAGGTGACCAATAACCTGGTATCCAACTCCGTGAAATTCTGCGACAGGGGGGACCGGATAACCATCTCCCTTGCCCATGGCTCCAAGGCGGCTTTGGCCGTGAAGGACACGGGAAGCGGCGTGGAACCGGAATTCATGGACAACCTGTTCAAACATGAGGTGAAAACCACCGGCGTGGGCGCCGCCGGCGAGATCGGCACCGGGTTGGGCCTTCCTTTCAGCAACGATATCATGGTCGCCAATGGAGGAACGCTGGAAGTGGCCTCCAATCCTGGCCAGGGGGCTCTCTTCACCATGCGCTTCTCCAGCCAGCGGCCGAAAGTATTGGTGGTGGACGACGACGTTATCACCAGAACCATCCTGGCGGATATGCTAAGCCGGGCGGAATGTGATTCCACTTTGGCGGAGAACGGCCAGGAGGGCCTGGAGATATTCGAGAGGGACGACTTCCACCTTGTGGTGATCGATCTTTTGATGCCTATATTCGACGGGTTCTCCTTCCTGGAGAGCGCGCGTCAATCGAAGACCAAGGGAAAAACTCCCATCATGGTTCTCACTTCCGACGAAAAACCGGAGACCCGCAACAAGGCTTTTCGGATGGGCGCGGGCGACTTTGTCCACAAATCCCTGGTGAGAACCGACTTTATTCCCCGGGTGAACCAGCTTCTTTCCATATGGCGCGGCTACTAGGCCCCGATGGCGGAGAAGAAGCGGACTCGCGCAAAAATCAAGGTGAATGACGCCCTCTTCGATATTTCAAAGGCCCTGAACCTTATCCAGAAGGAATTACCGAAGTACCAGGAGCCCGTGGTGACCACCTATGGCCGCCAGGCCAGCCGCCCCGCTTTCAAGGTCCTGATAAGCTGCATACTTTCGCTGCGCACCCGCGACGAACAGACCCGCCAGGCCTCGGCCAGGCTTTTCGCAATGGCAGACACTCCGGAAGCCATAAGCGCCATGGAGGAGGCCCGGATCGAAGAATTGATCTACCCCGTGGGATTCTACCGGACAAAGGCCGGGGTGATCCGAAACGCCTGCCGGGTTATCGTCGACGACTATGGAGGCCAGACACCCTGCACGATAGAGGAACTGTTGAAGATAAGGGGGGTTGGACGAAAAACCGCCAACCTGGTTATGACCGAAGGACATGGGCGGCCAGGAATCTGCGTTGACACCCACGTCCACCGCATCTGCAATATATGGGGGTATGTGACCACCAGTACCCCGGACCGTACGGAGATGGCCTTAAGGGAGAAGCTGCCGAAAAGACACTGGATAGAGATCAACAACCTCCTGGTGACCTTCGGCCAGAATGTGTGCAAACCAGTGTCGCCCATCTGCTCCATATGCCCCCTGAAGGACGCCTGCCCCAGGGTGGGAGTGAAAAGAAGCAGGTGACCGCGCCTTGACTTGCGGGATCGGCAATCCCATAACTTCAACGGAAGATACGGCCGGGCCGATTTGCGCCTGAACCAGAAAGGAAACCATGGGCGAAGACTATTACGAAATCCTGGGCGTGGGCAGAAGCTCCAGCGCGGCGGAGGTGAAAAAAGCCTATCGCAACAAAGCGAAGAAATACCATCCCGACAGGAACCAGGGAGACAAGGCCTCCGAGGATATGTTCAAAAAGGTGAGTGAGGCATACGCCGTGCTTTCCGACAAAGAGAAACGCGCCCAGTACGACAGGTTCGGTCACAACGCCTTCCGCCAACGCTTTAGCCAGGACGACATATTCGGCGGCGCCAACTTCCAGGACATCTTCCGCGAGTTCGGCCTGGGTGATGACATCTTCGGCTCCTTCTTCGGAAGACATGGCTCCGCCAGGAGTGGAGCAGGTGGATTCAGCTTCCAGGACATCTTCCAGGGAGGCGAAGTCATGAAGGGGCGCGACTACTCCTTCGCCCTTACCATTCCATTCATGGAGGCCGCGCAAGGCTCGCAACGGACGCTTTCCTTCACCGCCGAAGGGACCACCAAAACCGTGGATGTGAAAATCCCCCGCGGCATCGAGACCGGCAAAAAACTGAGGGTCAAGGGCCAGGGAGGGGCAGGGGCCAGAGGGGCGCCTCCCGGCGACCTCTATATTGGAATCACTGTGGAGGATAGCCCGATCTTTACACGAAACGGCGCCGACCTGACAGTGGAAGCTCCAGTCAAATACTCCACTTTCATCCTGGGGGGAGAAATCTTGGTCCAGACCCCGGATGGAGAGCGAACAATAAAGGTAGAACCTGGCGCGAACCCTGGAAAAAAAATCAGGATCAAAGGAGAGGGCATCTGGAAACTTAATTCCAATGTAAAAGGGGATCTTTATGTAATATTGCGAGTTACAGCTCCGCAGAAGATTTCCTCCGCCCAAAGGGAAGCGGCCGAAACCCTGCTCAAACTGGGGATGTGACCTCAAGGGCACATCCATGCTCCACAAATCCATACCCACCCGCCTCCATCGTTTCCTTTTTTTTGACAATGACGTATACCCAAGTTATACTAACGCGATCGAAAGAACTATAATGGGTGAAGAGAAGTGGAAGAAAAATCCGACCTTATCCGGGATCTTACCCAGATGGTCTCGTCGGTGGCGGACACCAACAACCTGCTGAGCCTGATAGTCCTGGCCACCATGAAGGTGATGAACGCCAAGGCAGCCAGCTTGCTGCGTGTGGATAAGAAAAGGAACAAACTGGTATTCCACACCTGTATAGGAGAAAAGGGGACGGAAATCAAGCAATTCGAGATTTCCAAGGGTGAGGGGATAGTGGGCTGGGTAGCCGAGCGGGGTGAGGCTATCCTGGTACCGGATGTCAGCCGTGATCCTCGCTGGTCCTCCAGGGTCGCCGATTCGGTGGGGCTGGCCACCAACTCCATAGCCTGTGCTCCCTTGCTGATGAATGGCACGGTTCTCGGCGTGCTGGAAGTTATAGACCATACAGACAACGCCCCCATGGACGACGATGACCTCTCCCGACTGAAGTCTTTTTCCGATCTGGCCACCGGGCTATTGGTGAAGGCCGGGGAGTATGAGGAGGTGGCCAAGGAAAACAGATTCCTCAAGGAAACCATGGGCTCCAAGCATAAGATCATCGGTGAATCGCAGATCATTAAAAAAGCGATCGAGGATTGCGCCAAGGTAGCCAATTCCAAGGCCACGGTGATGATCACTGGCGAATCCGGCATCGGCAAGGAGCTTTTCGCCAGGCTGGTGCACAACCTTTCTCCAAGGGCGGCCAAGCCCCAGGTGTTGGTGAATTGCGGCGCCTTGCCGGAGACCCTTTTGGAGCGGGAGCTTTTTGGCCATGAAAAAGGCGCTTTCACCGGGGCGGATTCCCGCAAGCCTGGGCTTTTCGAGGCGGCGGATGGTTCCACCATATTCCTGGATGAGATCGGCGAAACCTCTCCCGCCATGCAGGTGAAGCTGTTGAGGGTGCTGCAGGAGGGGACCTTCTTCCGGCTTGGAGGCCAGACCCCGATACATGTGGACGTGCGTGTGGTGGCCGCCACCAACAAGAACCTGGAAAAGATGGTGGAGGAAAAATTATTCCGGGAGGACCTCTTCTACCGGCTCAACGTCATCCGCATAGAGCTTCCCCCGTTGCGGGAGAGGGGAGAAGACGTCATCGTGCTGGCGGAGAATTTTCTAAAGTCTTTCTCAAGTGAGCTGAACCAGAAGATAAAGGGATTCACGCCTGAAGCGCTCACCGCCATAGCAAACTATTCCTGGCCCGGCAATGTGCGGCAGCTGCAGAACACCATCGAGAGGGCGGTAATCATGACCGAGGCGGACCATATCCGCCTGGAGGATCTGCCGTCGGAGATCACCCAGTTCCGCAATAATACAATCCAGGTGGGTTCTACCCTCAAGGACGCGGTGGACAACTTCAAAAAGGAGTTCATCGTCAAGTCGCTGACGTTTAACAAGGGAAACAAGACCAGGACCGCCGAAATGCTGGATATCCAACGGACATACTTGAGCCGACTCATCAAGGAGCTGGGGGTCAGCTAGCCCTCCCTCCAGCCAAGAAAACAATGGACGACTACCTCCTCTTCTTGGCCGGAGTGGCCATGGCGGCCATTATTGTGTTTTTCATGCGCGAAATAGCCCCCCCGACCCACCGTTCATCGTGGGAGCCCGTTACAAAAAGAGATGGCGGCGTTAACCGGCGGTTCAGCGGAAGCCAGGGGGAGGTGTTCACCCCGAAAGTACTGGTCATAGAATTCGACGAAATGGGTCCCGGCTTGCAGGTGAACGGCGAATACCACAATCCATTTGAGCGTACGGAAGTGGACATGGTGGCCGCGGAGGTGAATTCTGGTGGAGTCAGCATGGAGATGGTATGCGTCGATGAGGGTGAGGATGAGCACGAGTTGTCCGACAAATATATCGGTGACCTGGTGAACCTCTCCAGCGCAACATGGCTGGAG
>JAOUMU010000106.1 GCA_029881335.1 Nitrospinota bacterium
CGGCAAGGTTCGCAAAGCGCTTCAATGCCTGATGACCGATCCTCCCCGGCCATTTCTGAATCTGATCAGAACCTCGGCTGGGGACGGGAACCTTGCCCCTCAACGGATAAAGGAGAGCCTGAGCCGAATTGCCACGGAACCGGGTATAGGTGAAAACGCCCTTTCTTTTAATGGTTCATGTGCTACCGAAGCGGACACCCGTGTTCCAGAGGCTCGTTCCTCCAGCGCAAAACAGGTGTGGGATACCCGACGCGCAAAAAAGGGCGAAAGTCCTTATGACGAAGCACATCATCTGACAGGAAAGCCTCAAGAGGCTGTTTCGCTCTATCGGGCTATTGACCGCCTTTGCATGTCATATGAGCCTTCGGGAATTTCCAGGCGATACCTTGCCAAAACCATTAACTACGAGCACGCCAAGCGATGCTTCTGCAGCGTACATATCCTGCAAGGCGGCCTGAGGGTCTGGCTGCGTTTGAAATTAGGCCATATACAAAGCCCGCCGCCATTCGCTCGCGATGTCGCCAATATCGGACATTGGGGAAACGGTGATCTGGAATTACGCATCGGCAATCGTGCCGAGCTCGACGAGGCCTCGCCTTTGATTCGACGCTCGTTTGACACGATTGGTTGATTGATACTGGTCTCGCCACGGGCGGAGGCTCATGCCCGTCCATCCTCTCCCTCTCCACTTACGCGCGGCTCCGTGTACGGCGGTTCATGTGCTTCCTTCGGCACCCAGACAAAAAAACCGCCACGGTATTTTCCAACCGTGGCGGTTCTGACGCGCTTGACAGGTCCGGGGATCGCGCCCCGGACGGGGAGCGGTTTAGTACATTCCGCCCATTCCGCCCATGTCGCCCATGCCGCCGCCGCCCATGCCGCCGCCGGCCGGTTTTTCCTCCGGCAGCTCCGCCACCATCGCTTCGGTGGTCAGAAGCAGCGAGGATATTGACGCAGCGTTCTGCAGGGCGGTGCGGGTCACCTTTGTGGGGTCGATGATCCCGGCTTCCACCATGTCGATGTAATCGCCGCTGGCCGCGTTCAGTCCGATCCCTTGCTTCTCCTTCAGCACACGCTGGACCACAACAGAGCCTTCCAATCCGGCGTTGTTGGCGATCTGGCGCAGTGGCTCCTCCAGGGCGCGGCGGATGATATTCACTCCCACTTCCTGGTCGTGATTCTCCGTCTCCAGCTTATCCAGGGCGGCGATGCAGCGCAACAGGGCCACTCCGCCTCCGGGAACGATGCCTTCCTCCACCGCTGCGCGGGTGGCGTGCAGGGCGTCTTCCACGCGGGCCTTTTTCTCCTTCATTTCCGTTTCGGTGGCTGCGCCGACGTTGATGACAGCCACGCCGCCCACCAGCTTTGCCAGCCGCTCCTGCAGCTTCTCCCGGTCATAGTCGGAGGTGGTCTCCTCCACCTGGGCGCGGATCTGTTTCACCCGGCCTTCGATATCCTTGCCTTTGCCTTTGCCCTCGACGATGGTGGTGGTCTCCTTGTCGATAGTGACGCGCTTGGCGCGGCCCAGGTCTTCGAGGGTGACGTTTTCCAGCTTGATTCCCAGCTCCTCGGAGATGACGTTGCCGCCGGTGAGGATGCCGATGTCCTTGAGCATTTCCTTGCGTCTGTCGCCAAAGCCTGGGGCCTTTACAGCGGAGACGGAGAGGGTGCCGCGCAGTTTGTTCACCACCAGGGTGGCCAGGGCTTCGCCTTCCACATCTTCTGCGATGATCAAAAGGGGCTTGCCCAGCTTTGCCACTTTCTCCAGGATCGGCAGCAGATCCTTCATGTTGGAGATTTTCTTCTCCTGCAGCAGGATGTAAACATCCTCCAGCTCACTCACCATTCTCTCTGGGTTGGTGACGAAGTAGGGGGAGAGGTATCCACGGTCGAACTGCATACCTTCCACTATCTCCAGGCTGGTCTCCATGCTTTTGGCTTCCTCGACGGTGATGACCCCGTCCTTGCCGACCTTGTCCATCGCCTCGGCGATCAGGGCGCCGATGGTCTGATCGTTATTGGCGGAGATGGATCCCACCTGGGCGATCTCTTTTTTGTCCTTGGTCGGCTTGGAGAGCTTGCGCAGCTTTTCCACAACCGCTTCCACGGCGGTTTCGATACCCCTTTTCAGGTCCATGGGATTTGCGCCGGCGGTGACGTTCTTGATCCCCTCGCGGAATATGGCCTGGGCCAGCACGGTGGCGGTGGTGGTGCCATCGCCTGCCACATCGGAGGTCTTGGAGGCCACCTCGTTGACAAGCTGTGCGCCCATGTTCTCGAAGGGGTCCTTAAGCTCGATTTCCTTGGCCACGGTCACGCCGTCCTTGGTGATGGTGGGGGAGCCGAATTTCTTTTGTATGATTACATTGCGCCCCTTTGGTCCAAGGGTGACCTTCACGGCGTTTGCCAGTTGGTCCACACCCTTGAGGATGCTGTGGCGCGAGTTTTCGCTAAAGCTGATCTGTTTGGAAGCCATTTATTCAAAATCTCCTGTAATTAGGTTTTGTTACGGTTCTTATTTTCCTTCGATGACGCCGAGGATGTCATCTTCACGCATCAGGAGGTAATCCTCGCTGTCGAACTTCAACTCGGTGCCGGCGTATTTGGAGTAGATGACCTTGTCGCCTACCTTCACCGACATTTTCTCCTCTTCCGACTTGCCCGGACCAACGGCGACAACCTTCCCCTCTTGGGGTCGCTCTTTTGCGGAATCAGGGATTATAATGCCGCCCTTGACTTTTTCTTCCGCGTCCATCGGCTTTATCAAGACCCTGTCATTCAACGGCCTGATATTCACTGCCATTCTATCCTCCTTTTAAATCAGTTAGTTGTGTGTGCGCAGGCTAGTCACCTGGCGCAATTGATTCAATCTGCGTCTTACATGTGAAGACAAAATGCCCTTTTCTTAGCGCTCATACCTATCGGGCGCTAAGTAGTGATAGTATCACAAAACCTGAATGGCAAGGCGGAAATGAAATAAATCTGAAATAGGCTAGTTAAAGGGGGTGGCGAGCCTTTATCTATTTGTTTATATGAGAATTAGCGGTGTCTCACCGTCGGCTGGAATGAGTGAGCGAGTAGGTGACCTTGGCCATAATCTCTGTGTCCTCGGTCTGGATGAAGAATTGGTCATGCATCAGGGTCACTTCGAAGACTCTGGAGAATATATCGTTGGCCGTCTGGTCCATCAGGTAGGTGCATAAAATGGTTATGGAATGTGTCTTGGATATTTTCGCGATCCCGTTCTCCACTTCCAGAAGGGGATGGTGTTTGCCGTCGCAGCAGTCGATATGCTTCGATCCGGTGCCCACCAGGCCGCTGAATCCGTTCCTGGTGGAGTGGTCGGCGGCCCACTGCCATTTCTCCACCACTCCGGCCACTCCGCTATTCCTGTATCGCTCGCTCATATTGGCGATCACCAGCGCTCCCCTGGACTCCATCTTCTCCACATCGATCTTCAGCGAGGAGAGGTGCCGCCTGGCGTCGTCTGGATGCTGCCACCAGCAGGCCTTGAAAAAGCATGCGCTTGGATTTCGCTCCATGGCGGCGGCGAAATAGGTGAGCTCGAAATCGAGGATATCCTTCTCCTGCGTGAAGATGCCCATGTAGTGCCCGCTCTGCAAGGCGCGGCTCACCAGCCCCTTGAAAGTGTCGGTCTGCTGGGGAGGGGTGCCTCCTTCCATGAAAGTGGCCAGTTTCTTCCGCTCTATCCTCCATGAGGGGCCGATTTTCACGGCGGGCAAGACACCCTGTCGGCACATCTTGTATATGGTGTTGGTGTGCGTTTTAAGTATCAACGCCACTTCCTCCACCGTAAGAAAGTCCATAACTTATGACGATATAGAAGAATTAATTTTATTAACCAGAACTAAAAGGCCAAACAGACTTGGCGATTTTTCCTCTCAAATCCGGCTATGGGTCGTCAGGTTCCGGAGACGGGATTCTCGCGCGCCAACGGTGACTTTACATTTCTGTTTCAACCGAAATCCCCCGGGTTGAATTATTCTAAAGCATATAAGGTGAAGAATAAAACCATTATTTCTGGTTTATTGAATATCACCCATTTTGAAAGATGGTGGATGATCATGCTCCGGTGGTTTTCAGCTTCTTATTGCTTGTCTGCTTTTCTTTTTGAGTGGCCAGAAACTCGATGAGCTCCTCTCTGGGTAAAGCTGGGGAGACCAGGTAGCCTTGCGCCTCATCACAGCCGATCGACCTGAGGTACTTCAGTTGGTCGATAGTTTCCACTCCTTCGGCGATTACCTTCAACCCCATGTTGTGGCCGATGGATATAGTCGCCTTGGCGATGGCGCTGGCGTCCTGGCTGCTAAGGATTTCGTTGACGAAGGAGCGGTCTATTTTCAGGCTTTCCAGGGGAAATTTCCTTAAGTGGAGAAGGGATGAATACCCGGTGCCGAAATCATCGATCACCATGGACACCCCGTATCGGCGCAGTTCCCGCATGGTGGTCACGGTCAGTTCCGGATCTTTGAGCACGGCGCTTTCATTGAATTCCAGTTCCAGGAATTTTCCATCCATGCCGCATTTCTTCAGGGAATCGGCCACTATATCGACCAGCTTCCCCCGCTCCAACTGCCTGACGGAAATATTGATCGCCAACCGCAAGTCATCGTATCCCATTCCATGCAGTTCCGCCATTAGAGAACACGCCTTGGAAAAAACCATTTCCCCGATTTGCAGTATCAGGTTCGACTCCTCCGCCACCTGGATGAATTCAGCGCCAGGAACTGTCCTCCCCTCCGATATCCACCTCACCAGAGCCTCTATCCCCACCACCCTGCCGGACGCCACGTCGATTTTCGGCTGGTAATGGCATGTCAGATCATTCTCCTCTATGGCGTGACGGAGGTTTTTTTCCATCTCCACTCGCTGCACCACTTTTTCATTCATGCTGCTGTTGAAAAACTGATAGTTGTTCTTTCCCATCCGCTTGGCGTGATACATGGCCAGGTCCGCGTTCTTGATAAGTTCATCGGCCAGGGAGCCATCAGCCGGATACATCGATATGCCTATGCTGGTTGTGCAATAGAGGCTTTCGCTTTTGAAGGAATAGGGCTGGGCCAGAGCGTCGATCATCCTCTTGGCCGCCACCGACACCTCTCCATCCCTTTGCACACCCTCCAGGATAACCATGAACTCGTCTCCGCCGATCCTGGCCACCGTGTCCACCTCGCGGAGGCACCCGATAAGCCGCACACTCATCCCCTTTAGCAACAGGTCCCCTATGTCGTGGCCCAGGGTGTCGTTGATATTCTTGAAATCGTCCAGGTCCATAAAAAGCACCGCCACATGGCCCCCTTCTCTTTGGGTCTTGTCTATCGCATGCCGCAGCCTGTCGCGGAAAAGCAGCCGGTTGGGCAGGCCGGTGAGGGGATCATGGAACGCCTGGAATTTTATCTCCTCCTCGTTTCTTTTCAGGTCGGTGATATCGTGGAACACGGCGGCGTACTGGATCGTCTCCCCCGCCGAATCCTTTATGGCGGTGATGGTCAGCCATTCAGGGTATATTCTGCCGCTCTTGTGTCGATTCCATATCTCGCCGCGCCATTGGCCTGTTGCGGCCAGGTCCTCCCACATTTTCGTGTAGAACTCCTCGTCGTTGACGGTGGAGCGGAGGATGCTAGGCTTCCTCCCCAGCGCCTCCGACGCCTCGTACCCGGTTATCCTGGTGAAAGCCGGATTGACGGACTGGATGACGCCATCTTTATCCGTGACGATGACTCCCTCCATAGCGGTCTCGAAAACATATGAGGCCAGCTTGAGTTCCCTTTCGGCTTCCTTCCGCAAGGTAATATCCCGGATCACCGCCTGCACCACCATCCTTCCGCCATAATCGAAGGACTTGGCGCTTATCTCCACAGGCATCATGCTGCCATCCTTGCGCCTGTGAGCCCGCTCGAAGATCAGGCTCTTCCCCTCCTTCATTTCCTTGAACGGGGAGTCTGTGGAAGGGTCAAATCCGCCGTGGATAATGTCGTCCACCTTCAGGCGCAGCATCTCATCCTTTGAGTACCCCAGTCTTTGCGAGGTGATTTCGTTGGCGTCCAGTATCAGCCTGTCATGCGGATCGAAAATGATAATTCCGTCGTGGGCATTCTCGAAAAGGCTTCTGTATTTCCTCCCGCTGACGGCCAGAGCCATCTCTGCGTTTTTCCTTTTCTGTATCATCACGTTGAAGGCCGCCGCCAGAGAGGAAAGCTCGTCCTTGCCGCCGACATCCAGCTTATGGTTCAGGTCCCCCCGGCCGATCCTCATCACACCCTCTGACAAGGCCGACAGGGAGGACATTACGCGCCGCACTATTTTCCATGCCACGAAAGCAGCCAATGCGCTGACAGCCACGGCAAGGTATAGCAGTAATTTGGCCCTGGCGCCCTTTTCGCCCGCTTCAGCCATTGACACCCGCAGTCTTTCTCTCACCTTCGGCAGAAGATTCTCGGTCAGCAAGGCGTCCAGCTCCATCCTCCGATCCTTGAGGGTATCCAGCAAGGATTGCTTTGCGTCTTCCCGGTCGATGATCTCCGCCGCCAAAAGGGCAGCCTCGGCGAATCCGGAGCCGATCTTGTCCAGCAGATTTTTACTTTGCGGGGAAGGGTGGCGTTTCCTCAGCTCCTTCATGTTCAGGGTGAAGCCTGACAGAGCCTCCGAGGCTTCAGTCCGCAGCCTCGGCTCGCGAGTGGCCAGATAGGCTTCGATGGAAACAAATGTCTTATCTATACTAGCTTTCATCCTCAGAAGCGGGTCCAACGTCCATTCGGAGGAATCAACGCCGTTGATCTCGTCGCTCAGGTTGTTGTCTATCTCCCTGATTTTGGAGTTCAACTCGCTCATATCCTCGTACTGCTGGTTGGAGATATCCACGATCCTCTCCGAAGTCTGATTGTACTCGGAGAATTTGTCGAGAATCCTGACGATGATTAAGGAGAACTCGCCCTCTGGATTCTTGCCTTTAATATCCTCCAGCCCTGCCTTAAGAGCGGCGCTCGACTCCGCCCAAAGATCCAGGGTTTGCCGGTTGTGCCGCCGGGAGAATTCCAGCACATGGCTATACATCTCCTCCAGTTTCGACTTCGACTCCAGGAGGGCTATTTCCATAGGTTCCTCCACCTCGACAAGCTGATTGAAACTTTTTTCTATGCTTCTGATTGTGTAATAAAATATCGAACTGGAGATCAGGGTGAGCAGCGCCAGGCCACCGACAATCAGCGCGATTCTACGTCTTAACATAATGCCGCTTCAAAAACATCAACTTGTTCTTCGACAGTGGAGGATCTATGGCCATGCAAATGAGAGGAGAAAAAGCCACGTAAGAACTCCGGCCCCACCGGAGCAGATTCAAGTTTCCCGAACCTTGCTTGTACCCAGCCACTCAACCGATATTTGACCATAAATGGGATAGGAAAAGTGAAAAAACTCCCTTAGACTTGTCTCTAAACAGGTCAAATGTCCATTTGATTCACTCTTTTGTTTGTACTCGTGGACAAGTTATCTGAAAAACAAATTTTTCGTTGGGAACCTATCTTTTTGGCCTCCAAATGACACATATTGACAGCAGGAGCAAAGATAAGGAGAAGCATCATGGCCAAGTCTCATTTTATTGATTCCGTTGACAAGATGAACACCATCGAATTCGTCCCGTTCATGGTCGGCATCACCTGGATTCTGATGAGTGTGGTGGGTGTGACGATCACCTTGGGATTCGTGATCTATTCACTGCTACTTTAGAAAGGCCCTTAAGGGAGAGTTGCCGGAAACCGCGGACTTCTTCTCAGGGGAGGCTGGTTCGTGGAGTCCCGCCAGCTGGATGGATGATGTCGCTGTCTCCCTCTCCCTTGGATTATGTGTGGGTTCCGCCCGGATGTCAGCTTTCGCCAAAGAGTTCGACACGCATGGCTTGGGCTCAGGTGTCCGGGCGTTGGTGCGCCTGTAAGGTTTTACATCGCGGACAACACGCTCCGCACCTGACCATCGGTCAAATTCATCAACACCCCTTCCGAGATGAAGAGAGTCGGCCTGGTCCGGTCGAAAATATCACACCCTCCCACCACATCCTACAGAGTCTGCCTGACAGAATCCATTGGGAGAAAAGCCAGGTTGTCGCGCCCGTCGCTTCCCGCTATTCTCTCCTCTCCTGTGCCGCGCCGGTGGTCATCTCCGCCAGATACCGCCGGGCCAGTCCGGCCACCTCCGAATCATGGTCGTGGGCCAGATGCTCCAGCATCTTTTTTCCATTGGGTCCACCCAATATCCTCGCAGCCTTGGTGGTGGAGGAGCGCATCATCTTGTCCGGGGAGTGAATCAGCTTGGCCAGGGCCGCCAACGCGTCATGATGGGGGATACGGGCCAGGGCCTCCGGCACGGCCAGGCGCGTTTGTTTGTCATTCAGATGTTCCAGTATCTTGGGGATGGCCCGTGGATCCCCCTGGCGGCCAAGGGCCACGATAGAACGCTCCCTGGTCCACCAATCCTCGTCCTTCAGCAGCGCATCCAGCCCTGCCAAGGCCTGTGGATAGCGCACCAGGCTGAAATACTCCGCGCCGATACGACGGATATACGGGTCCTTGTCGGACAGGAGGCCGACCACCATCTTGTTCGATTCCTCGTCCGCCCTCTCGGCCAGGGTCGCCACGGCGATCTCGCGCACCCACCAGTCCGCATCGCGCAGGGCCTGGACCAGCGCCTGCAAGATTCCCGGCCCCGTCAGCCCCCCCAGGGTGTCTGCGGTTATGCGGCGGATATCCTTTTCCTTGGAGCGCATGAGAGCCACCACCGGCGCCACGGAGGTTGAGTCCCCCATTTCCACAATGGAGTGGGAGGCCATTTGACGCAATAGCAGATCCGGCGACTCCAGAAGGGGAACAAGCCGCACCGCTACTTTTGGCGACCCTAGGTACCCAAGGGCGTGGATGGCCGATTTCAATACATCGGAATCCTTCTCCGCCTCCACCAGGTCGCACAGTTTGTCCGCCACGTCGTGGGAGCCTGTGCCCACCAGGCCGTCCACCGCCTTTTTGCGGAACCATGGATGGGAATGGGTGAGCAGGTGGGCGATGGCCTCCACCGCTCTGGGGGTGGCGGCGGCGGACAGAACGTTGATCCCCTTGCGCACATGGTCCTTGTCCTGGCTTTTTAGCAGATGCAGTATCTTCTCAACCGGGATAGACTTGGGGTGGTTGATCAGCAGTCTCTCCGCCCCGGCGCGGATATGGTGGTCCGGATCGTCCAGCGCATGGGCCACTGCGGCGGCGGCCATGGGCATGTGGGATTTTTCCAGAGCCTTTTGGCAGGCGTCCCGGCCTTTGTCGTCGTCGGACCCCATACCTTCTATCAGCAGGCAGGGCATGTCCTCGCCTTGAAGCGCGGCCAAAAGATCCACTCCGAACTCAGGGAACAGCCTGCCCGAGGCGAGCCTTTCCAGGATATGCTCCAACGCCTTGTGGCCCTGAAGGGCTATCTTATCCCTGATTTCCGGGCGCTGGTGTGGCTCGGCGGATATGAACTGATCCAAAAGTTTTGGTACCGGGTTGCTCCAGAACAAGACAGCCTCCTGTTGGCCAGATGAGTACGCCCCGATAACTCCTTAAATCGGGGCAGAGCATAATTACAACCGTAGCCTCTGGATTTTCCCATTTTTCAGGCGTATTGGCAATCGCGACCACTGCGCCGGATGTCTATCGCCAGCCAAACTCGTGCCTTTCGATGAGCTTGTTTATCCGGATCGACATGTCCTCCAGGTCCAGAGGTTTTGTCAAAAAGTCGTTGGCGCCGATTTTCAGGGCTTTCTCCTTTACATTAATGGCGCTATCGGCGGTGGTGACAATGATGGGTAGCGACGAATTTTTCATCTCTTCCCGGATGGCCCTTATCACGGCGAACCCATCCATCTTGGGCATGGAGATATCCAGCAACAAAAGGTGGGGCGAGGAGCTTTTCAAAATATCCATAACCTGGATGCCGTTCTCCGCCTCCAAAACTTCCATGTTCCTGTTCTCAAGAAATTTGCGGATGAGAGCTCGAATGGAAGGCTCATCGTCGGCGACCAGTATAACAGGCTTTACATCGGCCAATTCCAGAAAGAACCTGCTCCCCTTGCCAGGCTCTGAATCCACACACAGCTCCCCTCCATGAGCCCGGAGGATATCCAGCGCGTATGGGATACCCAGGCCCGTCCCTTTCTCCCCGGCGGTGCCGGGAGTGGAGGTATTCACCCCCTGTTTGAAAAGATTTTCGACCTGAACCTTGCTCATCCCCGCGCCGACGTCCTCCACCACCAGGGTGGCGCTTGGGGGATTGGCGTAGACTCGCACACTACCGCCCCTGTGGGAGAATTTGATGGCATTAGTGACCAGATTGGCCAGAGCCTCGTAATAGAGCAAAGTGTCCGCATACAGCCGAAGCTTCTCCGGAGCCTCGTTGACCAGGCTGATTCCCTTTTGCTCAGCGGACAGCGACGCTTGCCCAAACACCATCGCCACCATGTCCCGGGCATCGAAGAAGACCTGCCTGGGCCGTACATTTCCGCTCCGGAGCCTGGAGATATCCAGAAGCTCGTCGATGGTGCGCACCATCACCTGGCTGGTGGAGACAACCCTGTTCAATATATCCCTGTTTTCGGGGGATAGTTCATCCCCCGAGTCCTGAAGTATATATTCCAGAAACCCATGGATGGCGCCGATGGGTGACTTGAGATCATGGGCGACCAGCGAGACGAACTTGTCCTTGGTGCGGGTGGCTTCCTCCGCTTGTTCCTTGGCTTGCCGTAGATGTTCGGAGATCCTTCTCT